>NZ_JBHXEM010000088.1:0-37802 GCF_042724755.1 Kitasatospora sp. NPDC127067
GGGCTTCGCGATGGGCGCCGTCTCGCACGCCTTCAACACCTGGCTGAACGGCATCGTGATCCAGGCGGTCCGGGGCCCGGCGGCTTTTCGCCTAGGCTCGCTGCCATGCATGACGTAGCGCCCCTGGACGTGGATCCCCTGGTCGAAGCCGCCGAATCCCTGGCGGATCGTTTCCGCTCGCTGCCGCAGAGCAAGCTGCTGGGCGCCGTGCCCGGGTACGGGTCGCGGGCGGCGGCCGCGCTGGAGCTGGCCCGGCGGCTGGTCGCGCTGACGGCGGCGGTGGAGGGCGGCCCGCGGCGGGAGTTCCCGGACGCCGGGGCCTTCGCGGCGGGGGACCAGCTGGCCGTCGCCGCCCACGACCTGGCGGCCGCGCTCGCGGCGTTGCCGGAGGGCGCGGAGGTGGCGCTGCCGGACGGGCCGGTGGCCGCGGCCGAGGTGCTGGCCGGGGCGGTGGCCGCGGTGCGGGAGACGGCGGCGCTCTGCGGCTGAGGCCCCGGGACGCGCACAGGCCGAAGGCCGGCCGGGTCGGTAACCCCGTGACCCGGCCGGCCTTCGGTGCGCCGTGCGCTGGTGATCCCGCGATCCGGTGAGCCGGTGTCAGATGCTGGCGACCACCCGGTCGGCGAGCACGTAGACGGCCTCCTCGTCGGTGGAGAAGGTCAGCGAGTACGAGCCGGAGAAGCGCGAGCCGCCGAGCAGTCGGACGTGCTCACCGGCACGGACCGCGTCGATCAGCCGGTAGGCGGCCTCCCGGTCGCCCGGGGCCACGCAGAGGGTGGTGCCGTCGGCGAAGGCGTACACGTCCAGGGTGCCCAGCGGGCCGGGGCGGACGTCGATCAGGGCGACGGCCTCCTCGGCGAGGGCGGCCAGCCGGGTGTCGGTCCACTCCCGGGACGGCGCCTGGCTGGGCACGAAGTCGGGGTGCGAGGGGTGGCGGCGCGGGTCGGGCGCGGCGACCGGGGCCTCCTCGACGGCCTGATCGGCGTCCAGCAGCCCGGCCTCCAGGCCGGTGGCCAGCAGGTCGGCCTCGCGGCGGGCCCGGGCGTCCTTGGTCTCGCCGGACGGGTGGCCGGGGCGCAGCGGGACGCCGCCCTCGGTGCCGGGCTCGGTCGGGGCGGTGCCGCCCTCGTTGATCAGGTCCTCCAGCGCGGAGCGCAGCGCCTCGCCGAACTCCGGGTCCATCGTCCCGGCGTTGTCGACGGCGTCCTGCGGGCCGGTGGGGCGGGGGAAGAACAGCGGCCACTCGTCGGTGCCGGAGAACGCGCCGGTGAACGGGGAGTCGAACAGCGGGGCGTCCTCGGCCGCGCGGGCCTCCTGCTCGGCCCAGAACGCCCGGGCCTCGGTGATCTCCCGCTCGCGGTCGGCGGCGAGCGCCTCGGCGACGGCCCGGCGTATCGCGGCCTCGTCCACCGGGGCGGGCTCGGCCGGGGCCGCGGCCTGCGCGTCCAGTCGGCGGGAGAGTCCGCGGAGGTGGAGCAGCACGGCGGTCGACACGGCGATCAGGATCAGCAGCAGGATGGTGTAGACGGCGCTCACGGAACGTACTCCTAGCGAGGAGCGGAACGGGGTTACGTGTCCACATTGCCGCATGCGGGGCTGTTACCGCAGTGGCGAATGTCCAATTCGTCCAGGACTTTCGCTCTTGTCCCCAAATTGTTAGGTAACACCGTTCTACGCAGTGGAGTTGATCCGCTCCGCAGTGTCGATTTCCGGGTCGAAAACGAACGAAAAGAGGGCCGGATCGACCTCGCGGTGTGATTCGGCCCTCAATTACGCTGCGTCACTCCAAATGGGTGGTCCAGACCCTTCGGAGGGTGTCACGAGGGTCAGCTCAGGCGCTCGACGACCATCGCCATGCCCTGGCCGCCGCCGACGCACATGGTCTCCAGGCCGAACTGCTTGTCGTGCCACTGCAGGGAGTTGATCAGGGTGGTGGTGATCCGGGCGCCGGTCATGCCGAAGGGGTGGCCGATCGCGATCGCGCCGCCGTTGACGTTCAGCTTGTCCAGGTCGACGCCGAGGTCACGGTAGGAGGGGATCACCTGGGCCGCGAAGGCCTCGTTGATCTCGACCAGGTCGATGTCGTCGATGGTCAGGCCGGCCCGCTTGAGCGCCTGCCGGGAGGCCTCGACCGGGCCGTAGCCCATGATCTCGGGGGAGAGTGCGCTGACGCCGGTGGAGACCACCCGGGCGAGCGGGGTGATGCCGAGCTCGCGGGCCTTGGTGTCGGACATGATGACCAGCGCGGCCGCGCCGTCGTTCAGCGGGCAGCAGTTACCGGCCGTCACGGTGCCGTCCGGGCGGAACACCGGCTTCAGGCCGGACACGCCCTCCAGGGTGACGCCGGCGCGCGGGCCGTCGTCCTTGCTGACCACGGTGCCGTCCGGGAGCGTCACCGGGGTGATCTCGCGCTCCCAGAAGCCGGACTCGATGGCGGCCTCGGCGAGGTTCTGCGAGCGGACGCCGAACTCGTCCTGCTCGGCGCGGGTGATGCCCTTGAGCGCGGCCAGGTTCTCGGCGGTCTGGCCCATCGCGATGTAGGCGTCCGGCAGCAGGCCGTCCTCGCGCGGGTCGTGCCACGCGCCGCCGCCCTCCTCCGCACGCTTCTTGGTGCGCGCCTGGGCCTCGTCGAAGACCGGGTTCATGGTGCCCGGCATGCCGTCCGAGGTGCCGTTCACGCTGCGGGAGACGGTCTCCACGCCGGCCGAGACGAACACGTCGCCCTCGCCCGCCCTGATCGCGTGCAGCGCCATCCGCGTGGTCTGCAGCGAGGAGGAGCAGTAGCGGGTGATGGTCGCGCCGGGCAGGTAGTCCATGCCCATCTGGACGGCCACGATGCGGGCCAGGTTGTGGCCCTGCTCGCCGCCGGGCAGGCCGCAGCCCAGCATCAGGTCGTCGATCTGGCGGGGGTCGAGCTGGGGCACCTTGGCCAGGGCGGCCTGGATGACGTGGGCGGTCAGGTCGTCCGGGCGGACGTCCTTGAGCGAGCCCTTGAAGGCCCGGCCGATCGGCGAACGGGCAGCGCTGACGATGACGGCTTCGGGCATGGCGGGCTCCTCGCTGGGTGACGGCGGACCTGGCGTCCGGGAGGAAAGTTACCGCCTGGTAGGTCAGTCGTCACCCGCACCAGCGTGTGAGCTGGCCGACGTATTCCCAGGGGCTTCGCCGGCGCGCCGACCGGCTTCCTTCCCGCTCTCCGGGCCGGTCGGGCCGATCCGCAGCCGGTGCCTCAGCTGGGCCCAGCGGCGGCCCGCGCCCTCCGCCGCCACGGCCGCCACCTCGGTGCCCTCCCGCCCGGCCGCCGCGGCGGCCGCGACCGCGACCGGCAGCACCGCGGCGCCCCGGACGGCCGTGGCCGGGCGGTCCTCCTGGGGCCAGAGCCCCAGCACGGCGCAGACCGAGGGCAGCACGGCCATCGCGGCGGTCGCGTAGCCCTGGGCGGAGGGGTGGTAGCGGTCGGCGGCGAACATCTCGGGGCGCGCGGCGAACTCCGGGCCCAGTAGCGAGCCCAGCGAGACCGTCCGGCCACCCGCCTCCACCACCGCGATGGTCTGCGCGGCGGCCAGCTGCCGGCTCAGCCGGCGGGCCACCCAGCGCAGCGGCGGCCGCACCGGCTTGATCGTGCCGAGGTCCGGGCAGGTGCCCACGACCACCTCGCAGCCGTTGGCGCGCAGGGCGGCGACGGCCTCGCCGAGCTGGCGGACGGCCAGCTGGGCCGGGCTGTGCCGGGTCACGTCGTTGGCGCCGATCATGATCACGGCGACGTCCGGGCGGTGCGGCAGCGCCTGCTCCAGCTGGCCGGAGAGGTCGGCGGAGCGGCCGCCGGAGCGGGCCACGTTGACCAGCCGGACCGGGCGCTCGGCCACCGAGGCGAGGCCCGCGGCCAGCAGCGCGCCCGGCGTCTCGCCGGAGCGGGCCACGCCGAGGCCGGCGCCGGTGGAGTCGCCGAGGACGGCCAGCACCAGCGGGGCCTGCGGGGCGGCGGAGCGGTCGGCGAAGGCCTCGCCGTAGACGCCGTCGGCCCTGGGCGGGTGGGTCTCCAGGACGCCGATGGCCTGGATCGCGAGTTTGCTCTCGGTCAGCAGCAGGCCGACCAGGCCCACCCCGAGCAGGCCGAGCCCGCCGCCGCCGTACGCCGCCGCGGTGGCGATCCGGCGGGCCACCCGGGCCCGCGAGTGCTGCGCCCCTGGCATCCCGGTGCCCCCTTCCCGTGCTCCTGCCGGCCCCTCCGGGCCACGGCAATGCCTGCACAGCGCTCTTACCCGCGCGGGGGCCGGGAGTACCGGGGGCGTCGGTGGGGGTGGGCCATTGGGGGCGGTGGGAAGGAGGGGAACCGCGGGGCGGGTGCCACGCCCTACGCTTTGCAGTACCGATAAGCAGTCGCACGCCCACACTCCGGGAGGATCCCCGTGCGGTACCACAACTCGATCATCGACCTGGTCGGCAACACGCCGCTGGTCAAGCTGAACAAGGTCACCGAGGGCATCAGCGCGACAGTGCTGGCGAAGGTCGAGTACTTCAACCCCGGTGGCTCGGTCAAGGACCGCATCGCGATGCGCATGATCGAGGCCGCCGAGGCCTCGGGCGCCCTCAAGCCGGGTGGCACCATCGTCGAGCCGACCTCCGGCAACACCGGTGTCGGCCTGGCGATCGTGGCCCAGCAGAAGGGCTACAAGTGCATCTTCGTCTGTCCCGACAAGGTGTCCACCGACAAGATCAACACCCTGCGCGCGTACGGCGCCGAGGTGGTCGTCTGTCCGACCGCCGTCGCTCCGGAGCACCCGGACTCGTACTACAACGTCTCCGACCGCCTGGTCCGGGAGACCCCGAACGCCTGGAAGCCGGACCAGTACTCCAACCCGGACAACCCGGCCTCGCACTACCACTCCACCGGCCCGGAGCTGTGGGAGCAGACCGAGGGGAAGATCACCCACTTCGTGGCGGGCGTCGGCACCGGCGGCACCATCTCCGGCACCGGCAACTACCTGAAGGAGGTCTCCGGCGGCAAGGTCCAGGTGATCGGCGCCGACCCGGAGGGCTCGGTCTACTCGGGCGGCACCGGCCGGCCGTACCTGGTCGAGGGCGTCGGTGAGGACTTCTGGCCGACCGCCTACGACCGCGGCGTCGCGGACGGGATCGTCGCCGTCTCCGACAAGGACTCGTTCCAGATGACCCGCCGCCTGGCCAAGGAGGAGGGCCTGCTCGTCGGCGGCTCCTGCGGCATGGCCGTGGTGGCCGCGCTGGAGGTGGCCCGCGGGCTCGGGCCGGACGACGTCGTGGTGGTGCTGCTGCCGGACGGCGGCCGCGGCTACCTGTCGAAGATCTTCAACGACGACTGGATGGCCGACTACGGCTTCCTGCCCTCGTCCACCGACGAGGCGCACATCGGCGAGGTGCTGGCCCGCAAGGAGTCCATCGAGCAGGGCGGCGTCCCGCAGTTCGTCCACATGCACCCCAACGAGACGGTCGCCGAGGCGGTCCGGGTGCTGCGCGAGTACGGCGTCTCGCAGATGCCGGTGGTCTCCCCGGGGGCCGGCCACCCGGACATCATGGCCGGCGAGGTGATCGGCTCGGTGGTGGAGAAGCTGCTGCTGGAGGGCATCTTCGCCAAGGACATCGAGCTCACCGACACGCTGGACAAGGTGATGTCCAAGCCGCTGCCGGTGGTCGGCTCGGGCGAGACCGTCACCAACCTGATGACCGTGCTGGAGAAGGCCGACGCGGCCGTCGTGCTGGTCGAGGGCAAGCCGCAGGGCATCGTCACCCGCCAGGACCTGCTGGGCTTCCTGACCGGTCGCAGCCAGCACTGACCCGGTGTCACCGGCGCCCCGTCACCGCCCTGTCGTCACGCTCCCGTTGCCGCGGACGGGCGCGGAGGATTCGTCCACGGCGGAAGTGGTACACCGGCGTCACCTGTCCGCAGCACGTGGTTAACACGGCTCGGGCATCGTGGTGGTCAACGGCAGGACGCCGAGTGAGGCGACGGCAACCGTCCGGGAGCGGCTCCCCGGCGACCGCGGTCGGCTCCGGACACATCGGGTGGCCCTGACCCGGCCGCTGTGTCCTCCGCCGTGGGAGGCGCCGTCGTCCCGCCCCTGCCCGGCCCCGGCCGGCTGACAGGGTGCGGCGGCTCCCGCGGCAGCACCGCGCCGCACGGCGCGTGTCCCCGTGGCTCCCGGGTGGGGGAGCCCAGGCGGGGCAACGGTGGGGCCGGTCCTTCTCCGAGGGGCCGGCCCCTTCCGTTCGCGCCGTTCGCGCCGGGCACGCGGGGTGTGCTCCGGGCGGCCGCCCGTGCTCCGCGCCGGGCGCGGCCGTCCCGTACGCTCGCACGCATGACCAGCACTGAAACGACCGACCAGGATGCCCCGCGCTACGTCCGGGTGAAGATCGAGCTCATCGCGGAGATCACCGACGAGGGCGCGCTGAAGGCCGCCGCCCTGGAGGCGGTCACTGCGGACGAGTACCTCGACGACGAGGAGCGCGCCCAGTCCGTCGAGGCCATCGAGGTGGACCCGTCGGGTTCGCTCGCCCACTTCATCGACCCCGTCGCGCTGCTCGGCGACGTGCCCGGCGTGGAGCTCGCCTCGGCGACCTGGGAGTCGGCGCAGACCGAGTTCGACCCGGACGACGAGGAGTGGGACGAGTACCAGGTGGAGGGGTCCGCCGAGTAGGACGGAACCGCCGGGTGACGGTGCTCGCCGTCACCGCAAGTGAACGCCCGGTCCGCTTCGCGGGCCGGGCGTTTTGTCCCTGTTCGTCGGGAAGTTGGGTCATCTCATACGATCGCTTACCCTTCGGTGATGGAACCGTGAACGGGCGTATTGCGTTTCTGTATCCGTAATGCCCGGGATGATCAGCAGGGAGACGCGACGTGACGGCACGGGACGGTCAGGGGCGGGTGGCCGGAAGCAACTGGAGCCGACGCGGGGTCCTCGCGGGACTGATCGGCGCGCCCGTCCTGCTGCTGGCGGCCTGCAACGACAACAGCGGCGGTGGCAGCGGTAACGGCGGTGGCGGCACCGGCACCGGCACCGGCACCGGCGACGGCGGCGGCAGCGGCTCCGGCGGAGCGAGCGGCACCCCGGCCGGTGGCGGTGCGAGCAGCGCCCCGAAGACCTCGGCCGCGGTCATCACCGTCGCCCCGGCCGACGGCGCCGCCTCCGCGAGCTTCAGCGAGCCGGTCAAGGTCACCGTCGCCAACGGCACCCTGAGCAGCGTCAAGGTCACCGACAGCACCGGCAAGGAGCTGGCCGGCCAGCTCTCCGCCGACGGCACCGGCTGGACCTCGGCCGCCGCCCCCGCCAGCGGCACCAAGTACACCGTCGCCGCCACCGCCCTCGACAAGGACAAGCTGGAGGCGGACTCCAACGCCGTCTTCACCACGGCGACCCCGGCCAACACCTTCGTGGGCTACTTCACCCCCGAGGACGGCTCCACCGTCGGCGTCGGCATGCCGGTCTCGATCAACTTCAGCAAGCCGGTCACCGACCGCAAGGCCGTCCAGCAGGCGATCACGGTGATAGCCGAGCCGGGCGTCGAGATCGTCGGCCACTGGTTCTCCAGCACCCGCCTCGACTTCCGGCCGCAGGAGTACTGGGCCAAGGGCACCAAGGTCACCCTCAAGCTCCGGCTCAAGGACGTCGAGGGCGCCAAGGGCGTCTACGGCACCCAGTCCAAGGACGTGAGCTTCACCATCGGCCGCGCCCAGACCAGCGTCGCCGACCTCGCCACCAAGAAGCTCACCGTCACCACCGACGGCCAGGTCAGCGCGGTCTACAAGATCTCCGGCGGCTCGCCCGAGCACACCACCTGGGGCGGCAAGATGGTGATCTCCGAGCAGTACACCCAGACCCGGATGAACTCGCAGACGGTCAACCTGGGCAGCGAGTACGACATCGCGGACGTGCCGCACGCCCAGCGCCTCAGCACCTCGGGCACCTTCATCCACGGCAACTACTGGTCCTCGCCGTCGATCTTCGGCGGCCAGAACACCAGTCACGGCTGCATCGGCCTGCGGGACGCCCAGGGCGCCCAGGACACCGGTACGGACGGCTTCAAGTTCTACAAGTCCTCGATGGTCGGCGACGTGGTCGAGGTCGTGAACTCCGGCGACAAGACGGTCGCCCCGGACAACGGCCTGAACGGCTGGAACATGGGCTGGGCCGCCTGGAAGGCCGGCAGCGCCGTCTGACCCGGCACCGCGCCCCGGCCGGAAAAACTTCCCGGGCGGACCGAACCTCGCGGTCCGCCCGAGGAGTAGGACGGGTGTGAAACGCGAGCAGAGGCAGCGACAGGACGACGAGTTCAGCGCGTTCGTCGCCGGGAGCGGCCGCCAACTGCTGCGGCTGGCCGAGCTGCTGACCGGAGACCCGGACCGGGCCAAGGACATCGTGCAGTCGGCGCTGGAACGCGCCTACCTGCACTGGCACCGGATCACCGGCGACGACCCCACCGCGTACGTCCGCAGGATCGTGGTGAACCAGCACCGCGACTGGTGGCGCCGGCTGCGCAACCACGAGCTGCCCATCGAACGCGTCCCCGACCGGCCGCTCGCCGACGACCTCGCCGAACGGCAGGCCGAACGGGCCGTGCTGCGCCAGGCGCTGGGCACGCTCACCCGCCGGGAGCGGACGGTCGTCGTGCTGCGGTACTACGGAGACCTCACCGAGGCCGCCATCGCGGCCGAACTGGGCATCGCCCCGGGCACGGTGAAGAGCACGCTGCACCGGGCGATGTCGAAGCTGCGCGCACTGCCCGAACTCGCCGACCGCTCCGGCGTGGCGGTGGGTCCCACGACGCACATCGAGGTGACGGTATGAGCTTCGAGCGCCGGATCGGCGAACTGCTCAAGGACGAGGACCCCTACGCGGTCGGGCCGGACCCGGTGGTGATCATCGCGGGAGCCCGACGCCGCCGGGCCAGGCGCAGGGCCGGGACCGGGGCCGCCGTGGTCGCGGTGGCCGTGGTCTGCGGGGTGACGGCGGTGACGGCCGGGAACGCCCGGCACGCCGGGCGGATCGCGGGCGAGGCCGGGGCGGCGATGGCGCCCTCGGCGGCGACGGCCGCGGGGGCGCCCGCAGTCCCGGTGCCCACCGCGCAGACGCCGACCGGGCTGCCGTTGTCGCCGGTGCAGCGGGTCGCGGCGAAGGAGAAGGTCGAGGTGGTCCCCGGGATCCGGCTGTCGGTGACCCCGACCCAGGACTGCCAGGACACCGTCGAACCGGCGACCGGCACCTACGGGCGCACGGCGTGCACCGACGTCCTCTCCGCCCCCGGCATGCCGTACGACCGGCCCGGCATCACCCTGGCCTACAACGAGACGGCCGACCGCCTCGTCGTGCACAGCTACTACCGGGGGCCGACCCCGGCCCGGATCGTCCTCTTCGTGGGCGGCAGGCCCACCGTCGCCACCCTGCTCACCACCCCGGGCATGCAGGGCTGGATCTCCTACTACGGCGACCTGCCGCGGGCCGACCTCCGGACGGGGAGGTTGCAGGCGGTCCCGGCCGTCGGGGCCTACGACGCCGCCGGGAAGCTCCTGGCGGGAAGCCCCGGCCAGGCCGCGGACGGGGCCGCGGAGAAGCCGCCCGCCATGCTCTGAGGCGTTCCGTTCACCGCTTCGCGTAGTCCGCGAAGCCCTGCCAGTCGACGATCACACAGGCCTCCGGGCCCACCGTCCAGGCGTCGTGCCCGGGCGGACAGAGCATGAAGTCGCCGGGGCCGACCTCGAATCCCTGGCCGTCGTCCATGACGATCTTCATCCGGCCGGAGACCACGTACCCGGCGTGGGAGGCCTGGCAGCTGTCGGTGCCGGCGATCGGCTTCACGTGCTTGGACCACTGCCAACCCGGTTCGAACACGGCCCGGCCCACCGGGCCGCCGTCCAGGTTGACCAGCCGCAGCTCCCCCGTGCCCTCCTCGAAGGGACGGACTTCCTCGGGATCGTCGAAGTTCCGCTGGTAGAGACCGGACATGGCGCACTCCTCTCGCACGAGGACGGCCCGGCCACCAGCGGGTGGCCGGGCCGGCCCTGCTGGCCCTTCCAGTCTGCGCCCCGATCGGGGATCGCTCACGTTGAGTGGCGGCTCCCGGGCGCCCGCACCGGGCCGCGTTCGGGCCGCGTTCGGGCCGCTCCGGGCCGCGTCCGGGCCCGCCCCCGGGCTTTCCCGGCGCCCGGGAGGTCAGCCCCGGGTGCGGGCCACGCCGATCGGGCAGGAGGCCCCGGTGCCGCCGAGACCGCAGTAGCCGCTGGGGTTCTTGGCCTCCGACAGGTACTGCTGGTGGTACGGCTCGGCGGGGTGGAACGGGCCCGCCGGGGCGATCTCGGTGGTGATCGGGCCGTAACCGAGTGCGGTCAGCGAGGGCTGGAACGCGTCCCGGGTGGCCGCCGCGGCCTCGGCCTGGGCCGGGGAGTGGGTGTAGACGGCGGAGCGGTACTGGGTGCCCACGTCGTTGCCCTGGCGGTTGCCCTGGGTCGGGTCGTGCGCCTCCCAGAAGGTCTTCAGCAGGCGCTCGTAGGTGATCACCGCCGGGTCGTACACCACCCGGACCGCCTCGGTGTGCCCGGTCAGCCCGCTGCACACCTCCTCGTACGTCGGGTTGGGGGTGTGGCCGCCCTGGTAGCCGACCAGCGTCGTCCAGACGCCGGGAAGCTGCCAGAAGACGCGTTCGGCGCCCCAGAAGCAGCCGAGCCCGAAGTCGGCCACCTCCAGGCCGTCCGGGTACGGGCCGGACAGCGGGTGCCCGAGCACGGTGTGCGGTTCGGTCAGGGTGAAGGCCGGGGTCGGCCGGCCGGGCAGCGCCTGGTCGGCGGGGACGAGCGAGGTCTTGTGGCGGTTGAACAGCACGGCCTGCTCCAGCGGGTCGGGGATCCTGGCACGGTGTGCAACGCGAACGGCCGCCCCCGGATTCCGGGAGCGGCCGTCGCGGCCGTCGCGGCCGTCGGCGGCGGCCGGCCGGGCCCGGTGCTGAACGCGTGTTCGACCGATGGGGCCGCAGTGGCCGAAGGGGCCCGTGCGCCGTGCTTGCGGCCCGCCGTACCCCCGCTCCCACCTGCGGGTTCGTCCCGATCGTCGGTTCGTGCGGGCTCGACGGCATTCGCACACTAGGCTCGGACCCATGACCGAGCACCAGCTTCCTCAGGGCTTCGAGACCCTCGCCATCCACGCGGGTCAGGAGGCAGACCCCCAGACCGGGGCCGTCGTCACGCCGATCTACCAGGTGTCCACCTACAAGCAGGACGGGGTGGGCGGCCTGCGGGGCGGCTACGAGTACAGCCGCAGCGCCAACCCGACCCGTACCGCGCTGGAGGAGTGCCTCGCGGCGCTGGAGGGCGGCGCCCGCGGCCTCGCCTTCGCCTCCGGCCTGGCCGCCGAGGACACCCTGCTGCGCAGCATCCTCAAGCCGGGCGACCACATCGTGATCCCCAACGACGCCTACGGCGGCACCTTCCGGCTGTTCGCCAAGGTGCTGACCCGCTGGGGCGTCGAGTTCTCCGTGGCCAACACCCAGGACCTGGCCACCGTCCGCGAGGCGATCCGCCCCAACACCCGCGCGGTGTGGGTGGAGACCCCGTCCAACCCGCTGCTGGGCATCACCGACCTGGCCGCGCTCGCCGAGGTCGCCCACGGCGCCGGTGCGCTGCTGGTGGTCGACAACACCTTCGCCAGCCCGTACCTCCAGCAGCCGATCGCGCTCGGCGCGGACGCCGTGGTGCACTCCACCACCAAGTACATGGGCGGCCACTCGGACGTGGTCGGCGGTGCGCTGGTGCTGGCCGACGCGGGCCTCGGCGAGGAGGTGGCGTACCACCAGAACGCGACGGGCGCCGTCTCCGGCCCGTTCGACGCCTGGCTGGTGCTGCGCGGAATCAAGACGCTGGGCGTCCGGATGGACCGCCACAGCGCCAACGCGGAGAAGGTCGCCGAGCTGCTGGCGAGCCACCCGAAGGTCAGTCAGGTGCTCTACCCGGGCCTGCCCGAGCACCCCGGCCACGACATCGCGGCCAAGCAGATGAAGGCCTTCGGCGGCATGGTCTCGTTCCGGGTCGCCGGCGGCGAGGAGGCGGCCGTCGAGGTCTGCAACCGCGCGCAGCTGTTCACCCTCGGCGAGTCGCTCGGCGGTGTCGAGTCGCTGATCGAGCACCCGGGCCGGATGACCCACGCCTCGGTGGCGGGCTCGGCGCTGGAGGTGCCGTCCGACCTGGTGCGCGTCTCGGTCGGCATCGAGTCGATCGACGACCTGCTGGCCGACCTCAAGCAGGCGCTGGGCTGAGGCGGTAGGGGCCCCGCGGCCCCTCGTCGCCGCTCACTGCCCCTGCTGGTCCGCCGTGTACGTCTCCATCGCGAGGTTGAAGCGGGCCAGCAGGGCGCAGAACGCGTGCTGTTCCTCCGGTGGCCAGTCGGCCACCAGGCGGCGGGTCAACTCGGCCCGGCCGTCCCGGACTTCGGTGAGCCGGCCGACGCCGTGCGAGGTCAGCGCGAGCCGTACGGCACGACGGTCGGCCGGGTCCTGCACCCGGCCGACCAGCCCGGCCGCGACCAGCGGGGCGACCTGGCGGGTCACCGTGGAGGAGTCCACGCCCAGGGCCTCGGCCAGGGCCTTGACGTTGGCCGGCCCGTGCCGCTCCAGCCGGTCGAGCAGCAGATAGGCGGCCCGGTCCAGCGCCCCGACCCCGCCGCCGGAGGTCCGGACCTGCTCCATCCGGCGCGCGAACACCGCGAGCTGGTACTGGAGTCGGGCGTGCACGGGGTCGATGCGGTCGGTGGCCTGGGGCGAGGTCGTCGTCATCGCGGCTCACGATCGTCGTGCGGTGAGGGAGGCTCAGAAGCAGCAGAGTACGCGGGCCGGGCGGGCCCGGGAACAGGCCCGACATCCCGGATTGCCGCCGCCCCCACCCGTAGGCTGGCGCCATGCACACCTGGCCGATCACCCTCGACGACGTCCGCGGTGCCCAGAAGATGCTCGCCGGGGTCGCGCGGGTGACCCCGATGGAGGGCAGCCGGTACCTCTCCGGGCTGATCGGCGCGCCGGTCCACCTGAAGTGCGAGAACCTCCAGCGCACCGGGTCCTTCAAACTGCGCGGGGCGTACGTGCGGATCGCGGGACTCTCGCCGGTGCAGCGGGCCGGCGGGGTGGTGGCGGCGAGCGCCGGGAACCACGCCCAGGGGGTGGCGCTGGCGGCCGCGCTGCTGGGCGTGCGCTCCACGGTGTTCATGCCGGTGGCCGCGCCGCTGCCGAAGGTCGCGGCGACCCGCGAGTACGGCGCCGAGGTGCGGCTGCACGGTGCCACCGTGGACGAGGCCCTGCAGGCCGCGCAGCGGTACGCGGAGGCGACCGGCGCGGTGTTCATCCACCCCTTCGACCACTGGGACGTGGTCACCGGGCAGGCGACCGTCGGCCTGGAGATCCTGGAGCAGTGCCCGGAGGTGCGGACCGTCCTGGTCGGGGTGGGCGGCGGTGGACTGC
This sequence comes from Kitasatospora sp. NPDC127067, assembly GCF_042724755.1. Lineage (NCBI taxonomy): Bacteria > Bacillati > Actinomycetota > Actinomycetes > Kitasatosporales > Streptomycetaceae > Kitasatospora > Kitasatospora sp. NPDC127067. The sequence continues at coordinate 13,468 of NZ_JBHXEM010000088.1, forward strand.
TGGCCGGGATCGCGGCGGCGGTCAAGCCGCTGCGGCCGGACGTGCGGGTGGTCGGGGTGCAGGCGGCCGGTGCGGCCGCGTACCCGCCCTCGCTGGCGGCCGGGCGGCCGGTGTCGCTGGAGCACTTCGCCACCATGGCGGACGGGATCATGGTCGGGCGCCCCGGCGACATCCCGTTCGAGGTGGTCAACACGCTGGCGGACGGCATCCGTACGGTCTCCGAGGACGCGCTGTCGCGGGCGCTGCTGCTCGGGCTGGAGCGGCTGAAGCTGGTGGTGGAGCCGGCCGGGGCGGCGCCGATCGCGGCGCTGCTGGAGCAGCCGGACTCCTTCGAGGGCCCGGTGGTGGCGGTGCTGTCCGGTGGCAACATCGATCCCCAGCTGATGCAGCGGGTGCTGCGGCACGGGCTGGCGGCGGCCGGGCGCTACCTGTCGCTGCGGGTGCGGCTGGCGGACCGGCCTGGCGCGCTGGCGGGCCTGCTGTCGGTGCTGACCAGGGTGGACGCCAACGTGCTGGACGTGGCGCACGTGCGGATCGACCCGCGGCTGGGGCTGACCGAGGTCGAGGTGGACCTGCACCTGGAGACCAAGGGACCGGAGCACTGCGCGCTGGTGGTCGGGGAGTTGCGGGACGCGGGGTACGTGGTCTCCCGCTGAGCCCTGTCCCTTGACGCGATATATCGCGTACTGGGAGACTCGCGATACATCGCGTTCTGGCCCCGCGGGCCGAGAATCGGGTCGCCCGTGCGCCCAATATCAGGGCAAAGTGGGACAGATCGCCCCATATGTTCGAGGAGATGAGGCAAGGCCATGGCGCCAGCCATCCAAGCCGAGAACCTGGTGAAGACCTTCGGCGACGTACGAGCCCTGGACGGCGTCAGCCTCGACGTCCCCGAGGGCACGGTGCTCGGGCTGCTCGGCCCGAACGGTGCCGGGAAGACCACCACCGTGCGGGTCCTCACCACCCTGCTCCGCCCCGACTCCGGCCGCGCGGTGGTCGCCGGGGTCGACGTGCTCAAGCACCCCAACCGGGTCCGCAGCCTGATCGGCCTGTCCGGCCAGTACGCGGCGGTCGACGAGTACCTGACCGGCTTCGAGAACCTCACCATGGTCGGTGAGCTCTACCAGATGAGCAACCGTGCCGCGAAGGCCCGGGCGCTGGAGCTGCTGGAGTGGTTCAACCTCACCGCGGCCAAGGACCGCACCGCCAAGACCTACTCCGGCGGCATGCGCCGGCGCCTGGACCTCGCCGCCGCGCTGGTCGTCCGGCCGCCGGTGATGTTCCTGGACGAGCCGACCACCGGCCTCGACCCGCGCAACCGGCTCGCGCTCTGGGAGGTCATCGAGACGCTGGTCGAGCAGGGCACCACACTGCTGCTCACCACCCAGTACCTGGAGGAGGCCGACCGGCTCGCCCACGACATCGCGGTCGTCGACCAGGGCCGGGTGATCGCCCGCGGCACCGCCGACCAGCTCAAGGCGCAGATCGGCGGCGAGCGGATCGAGGTCGTGGTGCACGAGCCCGGCCGGGTCGCCGACGCGGTCGCCGCGCTGTCCGGCTACGCGCTGAACGAGCCGACGGTGGAGCGGAACACCCGCCGGATCACCGCGCCGGTCACCGGCGGGGCCCGGGTGCTCGCCGACGTGATCCGCGAACTGGACTCCCGCGGGATCGAGATGGACGACATCGGCCTGCGCCGCCCGACCCTGGACGACGTCTTCCTCACCCTCACCGGTCACGTCGCCGAGGAGCGCCCCGAGGAGGAGGACGCTGCCGGCCGCAAGGCGCGCGGCCGGGGCAAGGGCGGCCCGGGGCCGGACAAGCAGGCCGTCGCGGCCGGGAAGGAGAGCTGAGATGAGCAGCGCCACCGAGCACGCCATCGGCCCGGCGATGCCCAGGCAGCGCCGGGGGGCCGCCGCCGCCCTGCACGACTCCTGGGTGGTCGCCAAGCGCAACCTGCGCCGGATGACCCGCATCCCGGAGATCGTGGTCTTCGGGCTGATGCAGCCGGTCATGTTCGTGCTGCTGTTCTCGTACGTGATGGGCGGGGCGATCAAGATCCCCGGCACGAACTCCGGCTCGGACACGTACATCCAGTTCCTGATGGCCGGCATCTTCGCCCAGACCGTCACCTTCGCCGTCGCCGGTGCCTCGGCGGGCATCGCGGAGGACATGAGCAAGGGGCTGGTGGACCGGTTCCGCTCGCTGCCGATGGCCCGTTCGGCGGTGCTGGTCGGCCGCACCCTCGCGGACCTGTGCCAGACCGCGTTCATCCTGGTCGTGCTGGCGATGGTCGCGCTGCTGGTCGGCTGGCGGATCCACGACGGCCTGCTCAACGCGCTCGCCGCGTTCGGCCTGCTGCTCCTGCTCGGCTACGCCTTCTCCTGGATCGGCGCGCTGATCGGCCTGTCGGTGCGCAGCCCCGAGGCGGCCACCTCGGCCGGGCTGATCTGGCTGTTCCCGCTGACCTTCGTGTCCAACGCCTTCGTGCCGGTCACCTCGATGCCGGAGTGGCTCCAGCCGGTCGCGTACTGGAACCCGTTCAGCGCCACCGTGCAGGCCTGCCGGGTGCTGTTCGGCAACCAGGTCGGGCCGGTGGACAGCGCCTGGCCGATGCAGCACGCGGCGCTGGTGTCGGTGCTGTGGTCGATCGTGATCACCGCGGTGTTCTCCTGGCTGTCGGTGCGCAAGTACCGCTCCTCGACCGCCTGACCGGGCGCCGCCCGGAACACCGGAGGGCGGCCGGATCAGCCGGCGTGCGGCACGACCTTGACGATCTTCACCATGGCCGGCTTGCCGTTCGGCAGCTCGTAGGTGGCCTCGTCGCCGATCCGCTTGCCGTCGATGGCGCGGCCCAGCGGGGACTGCGGGGAGTAGACGTCCAGGTCGTCGGCGCCCGCGACCTCGCGGGAGGCCAGCAGGAACTCCATGAGGTCGTCCGCGTCGCCGTCGAAGGCGACCGTGACGACCATGCCCGGGGCCACCACGCCCGAGTCGGCCGGCGCCTCGCCGACCTTGGCCCGCTCCAGCAGCTGGGTCAGCTGACGGATGCGCAGCTCGTACTTCCCCTGCTCCTCCTTCGCCGCGTGGTAACCGGCGTTCTCCTTGAGGTCGCCCTCCTCGCGCGCCGCCTCGATCTTCTGGGCGATCTCGATGCGCCAGGGCCCGGTCAGGTGGTCCAGCTCGGCCTTGAGCTGGTCGTAGCCGGCCTGAGTGAGCCAGGTCACGTTCTCGCTGGTCTGGGTCACGGGTGCTCCTCGTAGGTGCTGGGGGCTGTGCTGAGGGTGTGAGTCGTCAGCAGGGGTCGGTGGTGATATCGGTCTCAACTACAAAGCAACGCCCGCTCCCGTACCATCCGGTGCGGAAGGGGCGAAACCACGAGACTAACAAGTCCTGCTGACAAGCGGGAGGGGCGTTTGCGCGCCATTGACGGCGGCGTTACGCCCTGGTGTACGGCAGTGGTGTGCGGGACCCTCTACGGATGCCCGCTCCCCGGATCGAATATGCGCGCTACCGGGGGCGGGTGCGCCGCCCGGGGCGCGCGTTGCCCGGGCGCGCTACTTGGCCGGGGTGCAGCCCAGCAGCTCCGCGGTGGTGCCGCGCGCGGTGGTGCGCAGGGTGACCACCGCGTCGTAGCTGGAGCCGGCCGCCGGGACCGGGAAGTCGGCGACCCCGACCACCGCGTGGTCGTCGGACTGCGAGCGGACCGTGCAGGTACCGGCCTGCCCGTCGCCCTTGCGCACGGTGAGGTGCAGCTGGACCTCGGAGTCGGAGAGCACCTGGAAGGTCGGCACCGAGCCGTTGATCTTCGACTCGCGCAGCAGGTAGGAGCCGCCCAGCCAGGCGATCAGGCCCAGGCCGAGCACGCCGCAGACCGCGCCGATCACCTTGAGGCGGCGGTCCGAGTCGCGGTCGCCGCCGCGGCCGTAGCGCCCCTCGGGCAGACCGGTGGCGGTGGTGTCTGCACTCATCGGACTCCGTCCTCTCCTGGGGGCGCGGGGTGGTGCGGGGGAATGCGACGCTCCTCCAGTCCGTCACTATAGGAGGGGCACGCCCGCGGCCGGTCCGGCGGGGGCAGGGCTCGGCCGCGCCGGTGACGTTCCGCGGCCCGGCCCCGCGGCGACGCGGTCCCGGAGTGAGCGGTTCGAACGGTGGGCAGACCCGGACTTCGCGGAACGCCCGACGAGTGTGGAAGGAACGCAAGGCGTTGACTGAGCAGTTGCGACTGATGGCGGTGCACGCCCACCCGGACGACGAGTCCAGCAAGGGCGCGGCCACCATGGCCATGTACGTCGAGCAGGGCGTGGACGTGCTGGTGGCCACCTGCACGGGGGGCGAGCGCGGGTCGGTCCTCAACCCCAAGCTCCAGGGGGACCCGTACATCGAGGAGAACATCCACGAGGTGCGCCGCAAGGAGATGGACGAGGCGCGGGCGATCCTCGGCGTCGGGCAGGCCTGGCTGGGCTTCGTGGACTCCGGCCTGCCCGAGGGGGACCCGCTGCCCCCGCTGCCCGAGGGCTGCTTCGCCCTCCAGGACGTCAAGGAGGCGGCGGAGCCGCTGGTCCGGCTGATCCGCGAGTTCAAGCCGCAGGTCATCACGACCTACGACGAGAACGGCGGCTACCCGCACCCGGACCACATCATGACCCACAAGATCACCATGCTGGCGTTCGACGCCGCGGGCGACCCGGACGCCTACCCGGAGGCCGGCGAGCCCTGGCAGCCGCTCAAGCTGTACTACAACCACGGCTTCCCGATGGGCCGCATCCGGGCCCTGCACGAGTACCTCACCGAGCACGGCCACGAGTCGCCGTACGGCGAGTGGATCGAGGGCTGGGAGAAGAGCGGCCGCAAGGAGCGCGAGATCACCACCCGGGTCCGCTGCGACGACTGGTTCGAGACCCGCGACCGCGCGCTGATCGCCCACGCGACCCAGATCGACCCGGACGGCCCGTGGTTCCGCGTCCCGCTGGAGGTCCAGCGCGAGGTCTGGCCCACCGAGGACTACGAGCTCGCCCGTACCCTGGTCGACGTGGACCTGCCGGAGGGCGACCTGTTCGCCGGCCTGCGCACCCCCACCCTGGCGGCCGAGGCCGCCGACACGCGCGACTGAACCACCCCCCGACGGCCCGGCTCCGCGTGAGCCGGGCCACCATAGAGATATGAGCGCCTCCGTGAACCTCATCAACATCGCCGCTGACCTCGCCGTCGACGACGCCAAGGTCACCCCCGGCCTGCTCGGCTTCCTCGTCTTCGCGGCCCTCGGCGTCGCGACCTGGTTCCTGGCCAAGTCGATGAACCGGCAGTTCAAGAAGGTCGACTTCGTCGAGCAGCCGGAGGCGCCGAAGGAGTGAGCCGTCGGCCGGTCCCGCGGGACCGGCCTTCGGTGAAGCCGCCCTGGCGGGCCGTCGGGCTTCGTAGGATCCCGAACCATGACGTGGTCGTGGCACACCGTGGTGCGCAGGGCGGGATACGGAACGGCGGCGGCGGGGGTGCTGGCGGCCGCGGTGGCGGGGTTGGGGAACCCGGGGCCGCTGATCGTCCTCTCCGGCGCGGTGGCGGTGGTGGCCGGGCTGTTCCCGGTGCTCTGGGCCCCGGGACGGGTCGGCGCGGTGGGCCCTTCGGTGCTGGCCGCCTGCGCGGTGTCGCTGCTGGTGACGGCCGGCTACCGCGGGCCGGTGTTCGGCAGCATCGAGTCCTGGTGGCTGCTGGAGACCGTCGCGCTGCTCGCGCCGGTCGTCCCCGCGGTGCGCAGGCCCCCGGCGGCGGCCGCCTTCGGCTACGGCGCGCTGCTGGTCGCGGCGGTGGCGCTGATACCGCTGCGGATCGGGGTCTGGGCCGAACCGCCGGCCCCGCCCGCGGTGACCACCAAACTCTGCCTGATCTCCGCGCTGCTGGCCTGCGCGGTGGTCGGGGTCGGCTGCTACCTGCGCTCGATGGACACCCGTGCCCGGGCGGCGGTGGTGGCCGAGCGGCGGGCGCAGCGCCTGGACCTGGCCCGCGACCTGCACGACTTCGCCGCGCACGACGTCACCGGGGTGGTGGTGCTGGCCCAGGCCGCGCAGGTGCTGGCCCAGCAGGACCCCCAGCGGGTGGTCGAGCTGCTGGCCGGGATCGAGGCGGCCGGCCGGCAGGCGCTGGTCACCATGGACCGGACCGTGCAGGTCTTCGCGGCGGACGACGCCGACCCGGAGCCGCGCGGGCGGTCCGGGACGGAGACGACGGCGGACCGGGGGGCGGCCCCGGGAGCCGGACGGGGCGCGGGGCGGGCGGCGGCGGGCGGGCCCGGTGCGCGCACTCTGCGCCGCGACCTGAGCGAACTGCCCGCGCTGGCCGAGCGGTTCACCCGCAGCGGTTCCGCGCGGGTGCGGCTGGAGGCCCCCGCGGAGGCCGAACTGGCGGCGGTGCCGGCGGCGATCAGCGGGCTCGGCTACCGGCTGGTGGTGGAGGCGCTGACCAATGTCCGCCGGCACGCGCCCGAGGCCCGGGAGGTGGCGATCGAGGTCGGCCCGGACCGGTGCGGCGAGCGGCCGGCGTTGCGCGTCACGGTCACCGACGACGGAGTGCCGGGCGGGGCGGGGGACTCCGGCGGGGCGGGCGGTAGTGATGGCGCGGGCGGTAGCGGCGGTGCGGGCGGCGCGGGCGGCGCGCTGGGCGGGGCCGAGCGGGAGGGCGGCGGCTTCGGCCTCGCGGGCCTGCGGGAACGGGTGGAGGCGGCCGGCGGTGAGCTGACGGCCGGACCGGGGCCGGAGGGCGGCTGGCGGGTCGGCGCGGTGCTGCCGACGGAGGGTGTGGCGGGCCTCGGGGGCTGACCGGGCGGGGTGGTTCCGTCAGTCCCGGCCGGACGGCTGATTCGAGCCTGCCGACAGGTCCATCCAGGCCATTCGGCACATCCGGCGGCGGCCGATTCGGTGTTCCGAACGATCAAATGGGCCGATCGGCCGATGGCGACGCGCCTCGCGGGCGGGCAAGGATGTCGGTGCGGCGATCAGGGCGCGGGGTTCCCCTGGGCCGTCCCGACGCAAGAATCCCGAGCGGGGGAACAGCCTGTGATTCGCATTGCGATGTCCGCCGAGGATCTGGCTCGTGTACGAATTGCTGGAAATGTCGACCAGGAGATGGAGGCGGTGCTGGCACTGGAGGCGTGGCGCAGCGGCGGGGAATTCTTCCGCCCCTGGCAGCGGGCCGTCCGCGGGCAGTTGGCGCGGCAGCCGGTGCTGGCCGAGCGGCTGCGGCGCCTTTCGGGAGCCAACGGTGGTTTCCGGGACGTACTGCGGGTGTGGGCGAATGGCCGGATCGTGTCGTCCGGCCGCGGCGCCGAGCCGGTGGTCCAGCGGGCCGACGTGGCCGCGGCGGTCCGCGAGTTCCACCGGGTGGCGCTGGAGCCCTGCTGGGCGGACGTCCGGTCCCGGCTGGAGGCGGAGCGGGACGTCCGCCGCCAGATCGCCGGCCGCGGCGGGGTGGACGCGCTGCTCGGCACGCTGCACCCGCAGATCCGCTGGGCCGCCCCGGTGCTGGAGATCCCCGCCGAGCGGGACGTCGAACTCGCCCTCGACGGGCGGGGGCTGCGGCTGGTGCCGTCGCTCTTCCTGCAGGGCGCCGGAGTGGTGCTCCGGCCCCGGCGCGGGGAGCCCGAGGAGGCCCCGACGCTGATCTTCGCGATGCGTCCCGACCGGATCGGCCTTCCCGTGCCCGCGGGTGCGCCGGGCGCGGCGCGGTGCGCGCGCCGGGGCGGGGACGAGCCGCTGGCCGCCCTGGTCGGCCGGACCAGGGCCGCGGCCCTCCACGCCGTGCTGGACGGCTGTACCACCGGCGAGCTGGCGGGGCGGCTGGGCGTGACCGCCTCGGCGGTCAGCCAGCACACCTCCGTGCTGAGGGCGGCCGGGCTGATCGACACCCGGCGCTGCGGCAACGGCGTGCTGCACACCGTCACCCCGCTGGGGCGGGCGCTGCTGCGCGGCGAGGCCCCGTCGGGCAGGGAGGGCCGGCCCCTCGGCGGCGCGGCCCCGCGGTGGGTCGAGGGCCGTCGGCGGGCGCTGCGATGAGGGGCCCGGGTCGTGCGGCCGGTCGCGGGCGGGCCGGCTCAGCCGCGCTCGGTCAGGCCCGACTCCCAGGCCCAGGTGGCGATGCCCACCCGGTTGCGGGCCTTCAACTTGCGCTGGAGGTTGGCCAGATGGGTCTTGACGGTGCTCAGCGAGATGAACAGCTCGGCGCCGATGTCGGAGTTGGTCAGCCCCTCGGCGACCAGGACGGCGATCTCCTCCTCGCGGCCGGTCAGCGGCTCGACGGGGGAGCGGTCGACCCGGCGCGGGCCGGTGAAGTGGTGCAGCAGGCGGGTGGTGATCTGCGGGCTGATCAGCGAGTCGCCGACCACCGCCGAACGGATCGCCTCGGCGAGCAGCGCGGGCCCCGAGTGCTTGAGCAGGAAGCCGCAGGCGCCGTTGCGCAGCGCGGTGTGCACGTACTCGTCGAGGTCGAAGGTGGTCACCACCACGACCTTCACCTCCGGGGTGATGCCGGTCAGCCGGCGGGTGACCTCCAGCCCGTCCAGCTCCGGCATCCGGATGTCGACCAGCAGGACGTCCGGCCGCAGGGTGCGGACGGCCTCCAGGGCCTCCAGGCCGTCCGCGGCCTCGGCCACGACCTCCATGTCGGGCTGGGCCGCCAGGATGTGCCGGAACCCCTGGCGGACGCTCGCCTGGTCGTCGGCGATCACGACACGCGTCTTCATGGCGTCATGATCGCACGGGCTTTCGGCGCCTCCGAAGTGAAGGCCGGGATTCCGCCTGGTATGCGTCGGATTCAGTTCCCGCTTAACACTGTTGTCACATGACGGGGCGTCCGGGAAGGATGGTTCCTGTCGGAACGGGGCACCGAGGCTTCGAAAGTTCCGGCGAAAACCGGAATTCGGTTCAGCGGATATTCGAAAGGGGGCGGAGGGCGAAGTGGACGCGAAATACGAGTCGTATGCGATAGCCGACCCGGTGTGGTACGACGCCCTGGAGCGGTGTGACGACCGGGACTCCCGGTTCGCTCCGGGCGGGGGCCTGCTGCCCGAGGGCTGGCGCGGCCGCACCCAGGGGGTGTGGGAGGTGCTGGCGCCGCCCGGCGGCCCCCGGCTGCCGGAGCAGGGCTGGAAGGTCCACGTCAGCGCCACGCCCGAATCCGCCGAGGAGACGATCGAGACGGCCTGGCGGGTCTGCCGCCGGCTCGGGCTGCCCTGGAAGTACCTGCGCAGCCGGCTGGTGGTCGCGGTGACGAACGCCAAGTACGCCGACCGGTCCGCCAGCGGCAAGGTCGTCACCGTCTACCCGCGGACGGCCGCGGAGCTGGAGACCGTCCTCGCCGAGCTGGACGAGGCGCTGGGCGGCCGTCCCGGTCCGTACGTCCTGTCCGACCTGCGGTGGAACCAGGGCCCGGTGTCGGTGCGCTACGGAGGCTTCGCCCTGATGTGGTGCGAGCTGCCGGACGGCACCAGGGTGCCCGCGGTGGAGGACCCGGACGGCCGGCTGGTGCCGGACGCCCGGCGCCCGCGCTTCACCGTCCCGGAGTGGGCCTCCACCCCGGACTTCCTGGCCGAGCGGATCGCCGCGGCCGCCGCCGACGCGGGAGCCGGCCTCGGCCGCTACCGGGTGGTCAAGGCGCTGCACTTCTCCAACGCCGGCGGGGTCTACCTCGCCGAGGACGAGGACGGCCGACAGGTCGTCATCAAGGAGGCCCGTCCGCACGCCGGACTGGACGCCTCGGAGACGGACGCGGTGGCCCGGCTGCTGGTCGAGCGGGACGTCCTGGAGCGGATCGGCCACCTGCCGTTCGTGCCGGAGCTGTACGAGTACTTCACCAGCTGGGAGCACCACTACCTGGTGATGGAGTACATCCCCGGAGAGTCCTTCAGCGCCTGGCTGGGCCGGGAGTACCCGCTCACCCGGCACCGCCCGGACGCCCGGACGCTGGCCGACTTCGCGGGGCTCGCGGTCACCCGGCTCGCGCTGGTCGAGGAGTGCGTCGCGGCGCTGCACCGGGAGGGGGTGGCGTTCGGGGACCTCCACCACCGCAACATCATGATCCGTCCGGACGGCACCGTCGCCCTGGTCGACTTCGAACTCTCGACGCCGCTCGACACCCCGCGCCGGCGCACCCTCGGCGCCCCCGGCTTCACCGACCCGGCGATCACCGACGCCCGCGAGGCCGACCTGTTCGCGCTCGGCTGCTGCCAGCTCGCCGCCTTCGTCTCGCTGACCGCGCTCACCCGGCGCAACCCGGCCGTCGTCGGCGGGCTGCTGGACCTCGTCGCGGAGTCCTTCCCGACGGTGCCCGCCGGCTTCGCCGAACGGATGACGGAGCGGCTCGCCCTCTCCCCGGCGCTGCGGCCCCACCTCGGGGCCCGGCCCGCGGCCGAGCCCCGGGCGGAGCTCACCGCCGCGGCCCTGCTGCGCGGCATCGACGGGGCGGCGACGCCCGGGCGGGAGGACCGCCTCCATCCCGGCGACGTGGCCGGGCTGCGCCCCGGCGGCGCGCTCGGGCTGGCGTACGGCTCCTCCGGCGTGCTGCTCGCCCGGCACCTGGCCGGGGCCGCACCGGACGAGGAGCAACTGGACTGGCTCGCCGCCGTCGTACGGCGCGCCCCGGCGGACACGCCCGCCGGGCTGTACGACGGGCTGGCCGGAGCCGGCTGGCTGTTCCACCGGCTCGGGCACCCGGACGCCCCGAACGTGGTGGACCGGCTGCTGGCCGGCCCGTTGCCCTCCTCGCTCGGCCTGTACGGCGGCCTGACGGGCGTCGCCCAGCTGCTGCTGGATGCCGGCGCGACGGACGAGGCGCTCGCCCTGGCCGCCAAGGCCGCCGGGCGGATCGGCGAGGCCGGGCTGCTGGACCGGCCGGGGCTGCTGCGCGGCTGGTCCGGGCCGGCGGTGCTGTTCGCCCGCTGCGCCCGCCTCACCGGCGACACGGCCTGGGCGGAGGCCGCCGAACGCGCCGTCCGCTGCGACCTGCGGCACGGCCGGCTGGTCGACGACATGCTGCAGACGTACAGCTCGGGCCGGCTGCTGCCGTACCTGGCGGAGGGCTCGGCCGGAGTGGCGCTCGCCGTCCTGGCCCTGCCCGACGCGCAGGCCGAAGCCCTCGGCGCCGAGCGGGTGCTGGAGGCCGCGGCCCGGGCCGGCGCGGTCCGGGTGGTCGTCCAGGGCGGGCTGTTCAACGGCCGCGCCGGGCTCGCCTACACCCTGTTCCAGGTCGCCGCCCGCCTGCCGCACTGGCGGGCCGAGGCGGAGGACCAACTCCGGCTGGTGGAGCTCCACCTGGCGCCCCATCAGGACGGCAGTGTCCTGCACGGGGACCAGCTGATCCGGCTCTCCACCGACCTGGCCACCGGCTCCGCCGGCGCCCTGCTGGCGCTGGCCGCCGCCAAGAGCCCCGGGCAGTGCCTGCTCCCCGGCGCCCACCCCGTTCACGGGTGGACGCCGGAGCCGGCCGAGCCCGGTACCACGTCCCGGCGAGATGACGAGGGGAGGTGACCGACATGGCCAACATCCTGGCGCTTCAGGAGCTCGACGAGGAGATCGTCGTCGACGCCCCGTTCAGCTCGATCAGCGCGTTCAGCTGCTGATTCCCGTGGCCCGGTGCCACGTCCCGGCGAGATGGCGAGGGGAGGTGACCGACATGGCCAACATCCTGGCGCTTCAGGAGCTCGACGAGGAGATCGTCGTCGACGCCCCGTTCAGCTCGCTCAGCTACTTCAGCTGCTGATCCCGGCACCCCGGTGCCGTGTTCCGGCGAGACGGTGAGGAGGAGGTGATTGTGATGGCCGACATTCTGGCGCTTCAGGAGCTCGACGAGGAGATCGTCGTCGACGCCCCGTTCAGCTCGTACAGCCTGTTCAGCTGCTGACCCTCGGGGTCCGGCAGTACCGGATGGCAGGTGGGGAAGGCCGCGGCACATGCGGCCTTCCCCAACTCTGCATCCTATTTACCGTTTTGGGGTGAGATAACCGTGGCCGTGGCATCGGAACCGACTACCCGACCGAGCGGACCGCTCGGCGCGCTGCGACTGTGCGTCGCCGAGGTACGGGCGTACCCGGGGCGGGTCATAGGTGTCGCGGTCGCCTGCGCGCTCACCGCCACCGGCGTGGGCGCCTGCCTGCTGCTGCTCGCGGCGGTCAGCGGCCCGTCCTACCCGGAGGGTTCGGCGGCCGGGGCGGCGGCCAAGGACGCGCAGAGCCTGCTGGGCCTGCTGCTGACGCTGCTGCTGATGTCGGCGGTGCTGGTGACGGGGTCGACGGTCGCGCTCTGGACCAACCAGCGGCTCGGGCAGTTCGCCGTGCTGCGCGCCCTCGGGGTGACGGCCGGCCGGCTGCGGGCCCTGGTCGTCGCGGACGTCGCGCTGGTCGCGCTGGCCCCCTCCGCCGTCGCCGCGGTGGCCGGGACGGTCCCGGCGGCCGGGTTCGGCCGTCGCCTGCTGATCGAGCGCGAGCTGTTCCCCGCCGCCGTCGACCTGCCCTCCGCCGGGCAGACCTGGGCGATCGCGGCCGGCGCCTGCCTCGGCACCTGCGCGGTCGCGGTGCTGGCCGCGCTGGCCAGCGTGCTGGCGGCCGGCCGGGTCCAGCCGATCGACCTCCTCAAGGACCAGTCACTGGCCCTGGCCCCGCCCCGCCGCAACGTCGGCCGACTGGTCGCGGGCATCGCCATGGTCCTGATGCTCTGCGGTCCGCTCGTGGCCCTGATGGTCGCGATGGACCTGCCGCCGGTGCTCCAGGGCGCGCTGGTGATGGGCCTGGCCACGGTCGTCATCCCCACGCTCGCGGTGCTCGCGCCCTGGTTCGTGCCGCTGCTCGTCGGCCCCTGCTGCGCGGTGCTGCGGCTGGACCGGAAGGCCGGCCGGATCGCCGCCGCCGGGCTGCGGGCCGCGCCCGCCCGGACGACCGCGATCGCGGTGCCCGTCCTGCTGGCCGTCGGCACCGTGGTCTGCCTGCTCGGCTCGGGGGCGACCATCGGGGCCGCCGTGCAGCAGCAGACCGAGCAGGCGCTGCGGGCCGACGCGGTGGTGACGGCCGAGCCGGGCAACCAGTTGCCCGCCCGGCCCGCCGGCCTGCCCGGCGGGAGCACCGTCGCGCCGATCGCCACCCGGGTGACCGCGCCGCCCAGCTTCTACGACAACAAGCCCAAGCCCACCCGCGCCTGGGGCGTCGACGGGGCGGCCCTGCGGAGTGTCCTGGACCTCGGTGAACAGCAGGGCCGGCTGGACGAGTTGGCGCCCGGTACGTTCGCCGCCGGCAGCACCGAGGCCACCTCGCACCACTGGAATCTCGGCCAGGTCGTCACCTTCACGCTCGCCGACGGGCAGGCGGCGCAGCTGCGGCTCGTCGCCGTCTACCAGCGGGATCTGGCCTTCCCCTCCTACGTCCTCCCCGCCGACCTCGCCCTCGCGCACACCCCGGCCCCGTACGCCGACCGGGTGCTGCTCCGCGGTGACCCGAGCGCCTGGGAGCTCCGGCCCGGCCAGCGGCTCGCCACGCGGGCCGACTACCTGGCCCACCTGCGGCCGCGCAACGTGCAGGACGACATGGCCTCCCGGCTGATCGTCTCCGTGGTGGGCGGGTACGCGCTGCTCGCCGTCGCCAACACCTGCGCCATCGCCCAGCGGGACCGCCGCTCCCAGCGCGCCCACCTGCGGGCCCTCGGCCTCGGCCGCGGGCAGCTGCTGCGCTGCGTGGTGTACGAGGTGCTGGCCTCGGCGCTGGTCGGGACGGTCCTCGCGGTGGCGACGGCCGGGATCTGCCTGGTGCCGCTGGCCGGGGCCGTCGGGCAGGGGGTGCTGCCCGCCCTGGACGTGCCGTGGACGGTCGGCGTGCTGCTCGGGGTGCTGGCCGCCACCGCCGTCCCGGCGGCGCTGGCGGCCCGTCCGTTGCGCGGCATCCGGAGCCAGTTCGCGACGGGGTCGGCGTGAGCGCGGCGGCCGTCGGGGGGCTGGGACGGTCGTTCTGGCTGCTCTACGGCGGCGAGTCCGCCTCGGCCCTGGGGACGGCCGCCTCGGTGATCGCCCTCCCGGTGGTCGCGCTGCGGGCCGGCGGCGACGTCCGGCAGGCCGGACTGGCCGGCACGGCGCTCTCCGTCGGGGTGCTGCTGGCCCGGCTGCCGGCCGGCGTCCTCGCCGACCGCTGCGAGCGGCGGACCGTGCTGCTGCTCGGCAACGCGGCCGGCGCGGTCGTGCTGGCCGTGCTGGCCCTGTCGGCCGCCGGCGGCACGCCACCGCTGTGGGCGATGCTGGTCGCCGCCCTGCTGCTCGGCGCGGTGGGCAGCACCCTGGCGCCCGTCGAGAACGTCGTGGTGCGGTGCTTCGTGCGGCCCGAGCACCTCCCCCGCGCGGTCGGCCTGTTGCAGAGCAGGGCGGCCGTCGCGACGACCGCCGGCCCGCTGGCCGGCGGCGCGCTGCTGGCCGTCCACCCGTCCTGGGTGTTCGCCGTCGACGCCGGCAGCTACCTGGCGGCCGTCTGCTGCGTGGCCCTGCTGCCCGGGGGAAGGCGGGAGCGCCCCGAGGACGAGCCGGCCGCGCCCGGAGTCCGGGCCGCGCTGGCCGAAGGCGTCCGGTTCATCTGGCGGGTGCCCTTCCTGCGCTACGCAGTCGTCAACGCGGCCGTGCTCAACCTGGTGTTCAACGGGCTGCTGATCGTGGTGGTCGCCTCGGGCGGGGGCGCCCTGCACATCGGGGTGCTGACCGCGGCCCTGGGCACCGGCGGGCTGGCCGGATCGCTGCTCGCGCCGGCCCTGGCCCGGCGGCTGCCGCCCGCCCGGGGCATCGCCCTCGGCACCGCCGTGGTCGCGATCGCCCTGCCCGGTTTCACCCTGGCCCAGGGGCACTGGGCGGCGGTCCTGCCGCTGGCCCTCGCCGCGGCCGCCGGGCCGGTGGTCACCGTGCTGATCGCGGTCACCCAGATGGAGGTGACCCCACCGGGTCTGCAGGGCCGGGTGCACAGCGGCATCGGCTTCCTCGCCCAGCTGGTCGCGCCCGCCGGGCCGACCCTCGCGGGCCTGTGCGCCCACGCGTTCGGACTGACCGGCACGGTGGCCGGCGCGGCCGTGATCGTGGTGCTCCTCGCCGTGGTCGGGACGGCCGCCACCGCGGGCCGGTCCGGCTACCGGCCCCCCGGCCGGGCCGGGGCCGGGGCCGGGGACGGGGCCGGGGACGACCCGGAACAACGGAGCGACAACCCCGCGGAGGCCGTCCATGGCTGACCTCGACCACCGGGCGGCGCACCCCGCGCCGGCGGACCCGTACCGCTGGCTGGAGGATGCGGACGCCCCGCGCACCCGGGCCTGGCTCGCCGATCAGCGGCGCCTGCTGGCCGTCCGCCCGCAGCGCTCCGACGAGCCCGCCTGGGCCGCCCTGCTCGACCGGGTGGAACGGGAGGCGCCCGACCGGACGCCCACCCCGCCCGCCGAGGCCGGCGGCCTGCTCTTCCGCCACGAACGCGGCCCGGACGGCGACGTCCTGACCGTCCGGCACCCCGACGGCACCCGCCGGGCACCGACCGAGGGCGTCATCGGCCCCGGCGACCGGATCGCCGGCTGGCAGCCCGAGCCGCACGGCCGGTTCATCGCCGTCCAGCTGCACCGGGACGGAGCGGAGACCGGCGGCCTGCACCTGCTCCCCACCCACCCGGGCGACCGGCCCCGCCACCTGCCCGACGCGGCACCGTACGCGACCCTCGCCTTCACCGGCGAGGCGCTGGTGTACACCGCCGGCACCCGCACCGAGCACACCCTGGTGGCCCGCCACCCGGCCGACGGCCCCGCCCGTCGGCTCGCCCTGCCGGTGCCCGGCCCGGTCCGGCTCACCCTCCACGGCGGACCGGGCGGGAACCTGCTGCTGCGCACCCGCCCTCAGCCGTCCGGCCCGGTGCGCTGGTGGGCCACCCGGTGGACCGGCCGGGCGGTGCCCGACTGGCAGCCGCTCGACCTCGACGGCCGGCGGGTCACCGCCCTGGACCTGAACGAGACCGTCTGCTTCCTCGCCGGCGACGAGCTGCTCGCGCTGGACCTGGACGAGCTGGCCCGGGGCGCCACCGGCCGGCCCGCGCCGCTCGTCGCGCCGCTCGCCGTCGGCGGGCCGCCCGCTGCCGGCGAACCGCCCGTCGTCGCTGAAGCGCCCGCGGGCCCGGTCACCGCCCTGCGGGTGCTCGGCCCCGGCCGGAGTCCCGGCCTGGCGCTGCTCCGCCGGCTGGGGACCACCCACCGGCTCGACGTGCACCGGCCGGGCGGGGCGGTGGGCGGCGCGGCGGACGGGGCACCGGGCGGCGGTGCCACCGCACTGCACTGGCCCGCCCGGCTGCGCCTCGGCGCCACCCCGTACGACCGGCACGGGCGGGTCGGCGGGTCGGTCTGGCTGCTCGCCGACGACCCCCGGTACGGCACCTGGACCAGGAGCCTGGACGGCTCGGGCCCGGTCGAACCCCCCGAGCGCCGCGCCGCGCTGCGCACGCTCACCGCCGCCGGCCGGGACGGCGCGCCCGTCCCGGTGACGGTCTGCGACCCCGGGCCGCAGGACGGCGGCCGCCCCGCACCCACCCTGCTCACCGTCTACGGCGGCTTCGGCCTCCCCCTGGAACCCGCCTGGGACCCGGCCCTGGAGGCCTGGCTGCGGGCCGGCGGCCGGATCGCCTGGGTGCACGCGCGCGGCGGCGGCGAACTCGGCCCCGCCTGGGCGGCCGCCGGCCGGGGCGCCGGCAAGAGCGCCACCGTGGACGACTTCCGGGCCGCCGCCGCGATGCTGGTCGAACGCGGCGAGGCCCCGGCCGGCGGGCTGGGCGCGCTGGCCGCCAGCAACGGGGCCCTGGTGGTCGCCGCCGCGCTCACCCGGGAGCCCGGTCTGCTGTCCGCCGCGGTGTGCGCGGCCCCGCTCACCGACCTGGCCCGCTACCAGGTCGGCGGCCTCGGCCGGCTCTGGGCGGAGGAGTACGGCGATCCGGCCGACCCGCAGGCCCTGCGGGCGCTGCTCGACTACTCCCCGTACCACCGGGTGGTGCCCGGGACGGCGTACCCGGCGGTGCTGTTCGCCACCGGGGCGAACGACGCGCGGGTGCCGCCCTGGCACGCCTGGAAGCTCTGCGCGGCGCTCGGACGGGCCGGCACCGGGGCCGCGCCGGTCCTGCTCGACCACCACGACAGCGGCGGCCACCAGGGCCGCCCGGCCGCGGCCGGGCGGGAGCTCGCGGTCCGCTCCCTCGCCCTGCTGGGCGCCGGCACCGGCCTGGTGCCGCCCGTCGGTCCGCCCGCCGGCCCGTGCACCGGCCTGGTGCCGCCCGACGGTCCGTGCACCGGTCCGCCCGCCGGTCCGTCCGGTCCCCGGCCCAGACCCCAGTCCTGACCTTCGCCCGTGTCCAGCCGAGGAGAGCACCACCGATGACCGAGCCCCACTCCCTCGCGGGAGGCCCGTCCCGTCCCGGAGGCCCGCCCCGCGCCGCCGCGAACCACGCCCCGGCCGCCGCGGCGGCCGTCGACCTGACCAAGGTGCACGGGTCGGGAGACGCCCGGGTGGTGGCGCTGGAGCGGGTCTCGGTGGCCTTCCGGGAGGGGGAGTTCGCGGCGATCATGGGCCCGTCCGGTTCCGGCAAGTCCACCCTGCTCCAGTGCCTCGCCGGGCTGGAGTCCTGCACCTCGGGTGCGGCCCGGATCGGCGACGTGGACCTCACCCGGCTGAGCGACGGCCAACTGACCAGGCTCCGCCGTGATTATGTGGGCTTCGTCTTCCAGGCCTTCCACCTGATCCCCACCCTGACGGTGTCGGAGAACATCACCCTGCCGCTGACCCTGGCCGGCCGCACCCCCGACCAGCAGTGGCTGCGCACCCTGGTCGAGGCGGCCGGCCTCGGCGCCCGGCTCGGCCACCGTCCGGCCCAGCTCTCCGGCGGCCAGCAGCAGCGCGTCGCCTGCGTCCGGGCGCTGGCCGGCCGGCCCCGGATCGTCTTCGCCGACGAACCGACCGGCAACCTGGACTCCCGCTCCGCCGCCGAGATCCTCGCGCTGCTGCGCCGGTGCGTCCGGGAGCTCGGCCAGACCGTCGTGATGGTCACCCACGACCCGGTCGCGGCCTCGTACGCCGACCGCGTCGTCTTCCTCGCCGACGGCCGCATCGTCGACGAGCTCCTCGGCCCGACCCCCGACCAGGTGCTCGGACGGATGCGCACCTTCGACGCCAACCTCGGGATCAGTTACTGGTCCGGACCGGCCTGACCTCCCGCGCGCCGAGCGCCGGATGCGCGAGGATGGACGCATGCCGAACCGTCTCGCGGACGCGACCTCGCCGTACCTGCTCCAGCACGCCGACAACCCCGTCGACTGGTGGCCCTGGGGCCCCGAGGCCTTCGCGGAGGCGGAGCGGCGCGGCGTGCCGGTGCTGCTGTCGGTCGGTTACGCGGCCTGCCACTGGTGCCATGTCATGGCGCACGAGAGCTTCGAGGACGCCGGGCTCGCCGAGTACCTCAACGAGCGGTTCGTGCCGGTCAAGGTGGACCGGGAGGAGCGGCCGGACGTCGACGCCGTGTACATGGAGGCGGTGCAGGCCGCGACCGGGCAGGGCGGGTGGCCGATGACGGTGTTCCTCACCCCCGACAAGGAGCCGTTCTACTTCGGCACCTACTTCCCGCCGCAGCCCCGGCACGGGATGCCGTCCTTCCGGCAGGTGCTGGAGGGCGTGGAGGCCGCCTGGCGGGACCGCCGGGAGGAGGTCGGGCAGGTCGCCGGGCGGATCCGGGCCGACCTGGCCGAGCGGGCCGCCGTCTACTCGGCCGGCGCCCACAACCCGCCCGGCGAGGCGGACCTGCACCAGGCGCTGGTGAGTCTCAGCCGGGACTTCGACCAGAGCCGGGGCGGCTTCGGCGGCGCGCCCAAGTTCCCGCCGGCCATGGTGCTGGAGTTCCTGCTGCGCCACCACGCCAGGACCGGTTCGGAGGCGGCGCTGGAGATGGCCGTCCGCACCGGCGGGGCGATGGCCCGCGGCGGCATCCACGACCAGCTCGGCGGCGGCTTCGCCCGGTACGCGGTGGACGCCGGCTGGGTGGTGCCGCACTTCGAGAAGATGTTGTACGACAACGCCCTGCTGCTGCGCGCCTACCTGCACCTGTGGCGGGCCACCGGCTCGCCCCTCGCCCGCCGGGTCGCGCTGTCCACCGCGGACTTCCTGCTGCGCGAACTCCGCACGCCCGAGGGCGCGTTCGCTTCCGCGTTGGACGCCGACAGCCTCGACGAGGAGACCGGGCAGTCCGCCGAGGGCGCCTACTACGTCTGGGAGCCCGGCCAGTTGGTCGACCTGCTCGGCCCCGCCGACGCGGCCACCGCCGCCCGGCTGTTCACCGTCACCGCCGAGGGCACCTTCGAGCACGGCACCTCGGTGCTCCAACTCCTCGCCGACCCGGAGGACTTCGCCGAGTACGAGGCGATCCGGTCGCGGATGGCCGAGGCCCGGGGGGCCCGCCCCGCCCCGGCCCGGGACGACAAGGTGGTCGCCGCCTGGAACGGCCTGGCCGTCGCCGCGCTCGCCGAGACCGGCGCGCTGCTGGACCGCCCCGACCTGGTCGAGGCCGCCGAACGCGCCGCCGACCTGCTGCTCGCCGTCCACCTCACCCCGGACGGCCGGCTGCTGCGCACCTCCCGGGACGGCCGGGCCGGTGCCAACGCCGGCGTGCTGGAGGACTACGCGGACACCGCCGAGGGCTTCCTCGCGCTGTACGCCGTCACGGGCGAGTCCTCCTGGCTCCAGCTGGCGGGCGGCCTGCTCGACACCGTGCTCAAGCACTTCACCGACGAGGCCTCCGGCGCGCTCTACGACACCGCCGACGACGCCGAGGAACTGATCCGCCGCCCGCAGGACCCGACCGACAACGCCACCCCGTCCGGCTGGACGGCTGCCGCCGGCGCCCTGCTCACGTACGCCGCGTACACCGGCTCCGACCGGCACCGCACGGCCGCCGAGCGGGCCCTCGGTGTGGTCGGCGCGCTCGCCGGCCGGGCGCCGCGGTTCATCGGCTGGGGCCTCGCCGTCGCCGAGGCGCTGCTCGACGGGCCGCGCGAGGTCGCGGTGGTCGGCCCGGACGGCGATCCGGCCACGGCGGCGCTGCGACGGGCCGCGCTGCTCGGGACGGCGCCGGGGGCCGTGGTCGCGGTCGGCGCGCCCGGGGAGCCCGAGGTGCCGCTGCTGGCCGACCGGCCGCTGGTCGGCGGGGCTCCCGCGGCGTACGTCTGCCGGCACTTCGCCTGCGACGCCCCGACCACCGATCCGGCGGCGCTGGCCGGGAAGCTGGGCGTGGCGGTCGAGTAGCGGGAGCCCCGGAGGCGGCCGCGAAATCGTTGGCGAATCGGCCCCGGGCGGTCCACCATGGGCCATGACCTGGACTTTCAGCACCTCCCTCGACGAGTTCCGCGACCAGGCGGGTGCCTTCCTGGCCACCCGCCCCGCCGAGAACACCGTCCTGCTCACCATCGCGCACCGGCTGGCCGCGTCCGGCCTGACGGTGTTCGGCGAGCCGCCGGTCTTCGGCTGGTGGCGGGCCGAGGAGGACGGTCCGGTCGCCGGCGCCTTCCTCCAGACGCCGCCGTTCGACCCCAGGCTCTCCTTCATGCCGCCGGCTGCGGCCGCCGAGCTGGCGGTCGGCCTGGCCGCCGCCGGGTCCGGGTTCACCACGGTGACCGGGGTCGGCGGGGGTGCCGGAGCGGTCCGCGCCTTCGCCGCCGCGTGGACGGCGGCGACCGGCACCGAGCAGTCCGTCCGCTTCGACGAACGGCTCTACCGGCTCGGCGAGTTGACCGACCCGCCGCGCCCGCCCGCGGGCCGCCACCGGCTGGCCGGACCGGCCGACCGCGAGCGGGCGATCCGCTGGTACGAGGAGTTCCTGGCCGAGGCGGGGGTCGACGTCCCCGACGTCCCGCGGGCGGTGGACGAGCGGACCGCGAGCGGCTGCCTGCACCTGTGGGAGGACGACGGTCGCCCGGTCGCCCTGGCGGGCAGCAGCCCGATCCTCGCCGGGATGTCCCGCATCGGCCCGGTCTACACCCCCGTCGAGAGCCGCGGCCGCGGCTACGGCACCGCCGTCACCGCCGCCGTCTCGGCCCACCTTCTCTCCCGCGGCGCCACCGAGGTCCTGCTCTACACCGACCTCGCCAACCCGACCAGCAACTCCATCTACCAGCAGATCGGCTACCTGCCGGTGGAGGACTCCCTGATCATGGACTTCCGCCGGGCGTAGCCGGTGCCGGTGCCCGGTCACGCGCCCCGGCCCGGCGTCCGGTCACGCGCCCCGGCCGGTGCCCGGTCACGCGTCCCCGCCCGGCGTCCGGTCGCGCGCCCCCTGGCCGGGCGTCGGGCCGGCCGCCCCTCACTCCCAGTCCCAGCGGATCCCCAGCAGGCACGGCCGCACCGCCGTCGCCACCAGGTGGACGCAGTGGTGCCCGTCGAGGGTGAGCTCCTCGGTCTCGTACGGGGCGGCGCCGGGGGAGTGGAGGGCGAAGCGGTGGCAGCGGACGGGGAGGGCGGCGGGGTGGAAGGTGACCTGGAGGACGTACTGGCCGGCGCCGGAGTTGAAGCCGCGGACGTACTCGCAGCTGGGGTCGGGCGAGGGGGAGTCGTCGAAGCCGTAGCCGAGCAGGTGGGTGTCGCCGGTGCGCAGGCGGCGGTCGAGGAGGAGTTCGGCGGCGAGCAGGTGGTGGGCCTGGTCGCGGCGGATGCGGCCGGGGCGGCAGTTCTCCTCGGCGCGGACGCCGACGCGGGTGATGTCGCTGCCCGGGTCGCCCTGGTACAGGGCGAGGTAGCGGTCGATGCCGTCGCGGTGGGCGCGCAGGGCGTGCTGGGAGTCGCGGCGGGCGATCCGGCGGTCGGGGCCGACCCGGATGCGCTCGATGTGGGTGATGGTGTGCAGCCCGGTGTCGCGCGGGCCGGCGAGGGTGGCGAGCAGTCCGTCGACGGCCACGGCCGGTGAGATGAGGTCGC
The DNA here is from genome assembly GCF_042724755.1 of Kitasatospora sp. NPDC127067. Lineage (NCBI taxonomy): Bacteria > Bacillati > Actinomycetota > Actinomycetes > Kitasatosporales > Streptomycetaceae > Kitasatospora > Kitasatospora sp. NPDC127067. The sequence continues at coordinate 35,440 of NZ_JBHXEM010000088.1, forward strand.
GGTAGGGGCGCACCGGCGGGCCGGCCGGGGCGGGGCCGGCGGCGCGACGGGGGCCGAGCAGCCGGGTCAGGGAGTGCTCGGGCAGGTCGAGGACCTCCTCCAGGGCGGCGACGGCGCGCAGTGACTCGGCGCGTTCCGGGCGGCGGTGGCCCTGCTGCCAGTAACTGAGGCTGGTGAGGCCGACGTTGACGCCGCGCAGGGCGAGGCGGCGGCGGATGCGGTGCAGGGCGAGGCCCCGGGCGGAGATCGCGGTGCGCAGGGCGAGGTGGAAGGGGCCCGTGCGCAGGGCGGCGGCGAGGTCGGCTGGGTCGCTCCTGTGGATGGCGGCCTCCTGGGGCGGGCGTGCGGGCGTGCGGGCGTGCAGGCGTGCAGGCGTGCGGGCGGTCCGGCGCCGGCGGCTGGGACGGGCCGCCGTTTGACCGTGAATATTCACATCGATGCGGCGGTTTGTCACCGGTCCGGGCCTGCTGCGCGGGGGTTCCCGGGGCGTCGTTCACATCCGCGCCGGCCCGTTCACATCCCGGTCCGGGCCGCGCCGAGGCCCGTTGACCCGTACCTGACGAGGCGCGATGCTCGGGGCGCGATCCGGACCGCGCCCCCACACAGCCCCTCGCTCCACTCGTGCAAGGAGGCATTCCCCCATGCCAGTTCCACGCATACGGCTGCGCCGTGCGGTCTCGCTGCTCACCCTCGGCGTGCTGGGCCCGGCGCTCACCGCCGCGATGGCCGCACCCGCGATCGCCGCCGCCCCGGCCGGGCAGCCGGCCCAGTACCGGACCCAGGCCCCGGCCCAGGACCGGGCCGCGCACCAGGTCCGCCAGGCCGCCGCGCCCGGCAGCACGGCCGACCTGGCCGGCACGTACAAGAAGCTCAACATCACCATGCAGCAGCAACAGCAGACCAACTGGTGCTGGGCGGCGAGCGGGAACACCATCGCCACCTGGTTCGGCTACAACTACAGCCAGAACCAGTTCTGCAACGCCGCGTTCGGCCGCTCCGTCAACTCCAGCTGCCCCAACAGCCAGGCCACGCTGGGCGATGTGCAGAACGGGCTGAGCTGGGTCGGCATCAACCCGGGCTCGTACGTCAACGGGTACCTGAACTACGGCACCGTGCAGTCCGAGGTGAACGCCAACCGCCCCATCGAGACGCGCATCCAGTGGAGCTCGGGCGGCGGCCACATGCACGTCCTGTACGGCTACGACACCGGGAGCAACTGGGTCTACTGGGGCGACCCGTGGCCCTCCAACTACCGCTACAACTGGGCGGATTACCAGTACTACGTGAACAACGACACGTTCTCGTGGACCCACTCCCTGTACCGGATCGGCGCGTGAGGGCGACCATGACCGAGATCAAGAGCCGCCGTCGGGCCGCCACTTCCGCCGCCTCCACGGCCGCCGTCACCGTCCTGCTCACCGCCGGTCTCGCGCTGGCGCTCGCCCCGGCCGCGCACGCGGACTCCCCGTCCGCCCCGGCCCCGGTGCCCGCCGCCGAGCTGGCGCAGGCCCGCAGCGCCGTCCAGGACGCGGCCGTCCTCGACAAGGTCGGCCACTTCTTCGCCCGCAAGGGCGTCCCGCCCACCCGGCAGCTGACCATCGGCGCCGCCGAGGAGGCCCGGGCGGCGAGCGAGGCCGCGCCGCGGCTGGCCGGCGACACGGTGCCGGTGTACCTGCTGGACCCGGGCTTCGTGGCCGGCACCCCGGGCGCACCGGTGGCGAAGGCCGAGTTCACCGCCAGCAAGGTGGTCGCGGCGGACGGGCAGAGCGCCTCGGTCTGGACCGTGCGGCAGGGCGGGGCCTGGAAGGTCGTCAACATCGCCTCGGGCGGTGACGAGAGCGACTACGCGGCGAAGGCGGCGGGCAGCGGCGGCGGCACCGCCTTCCGCGAGCCGCAGGTCAACGCCTGGTACGTGCTGCGCGACGGCCGGGTGCTGCCGCTGGACGACGAGGCCCGGCGCTCGGTGGGCGCCGGCGGGGTCACCCTGGCCGCGTACCAGCAGCTGGTGCACCAGCGGTACGGGGACAAGCTGCCCGGCTCGGCGTACGACCGGTCGGGCGAGGGCGGCGGCTACCAGGTGGACGCCGCGCCGGAACTCGCCGCCGTGGCGCAGGCCCCGCAGGCCCCGGGCGGTGGTTCGGAGCTGCCGGCCGTGACGGCGGCGGCCGCCCTGGGAGCCACCGCGCTGGTGGGCGTGGGTGCCGTGCTGCGGCGGAGGACGGGCGTCCGCCGCGGCTGACGGCGGGCGGGGCCCGGTCGGTCGGGCCGGGCCCCGCTGCCCGCACACGTGATGAACCCGCACACAGAACAGAGCGGAACAGAAGAGGACAACCGCACAGGCGCCGAACCGGCCGCCGACCGGA
>NZ_JBHXEM010000089.1:0-23629 GCF_042724755.1 Kitasatospora sp. NPDC127067
GGGGGGGGGGGGGGTGGGGGGGGGGGGTGCCTCATCGGGGGGGCCCGGGGGGGGGTGGTGGGGGGCCGGGCACGCTGGGAACGGCCGGCGCCGGGGACGGCTGCCGCTGGGTGGGCGGCGGCCGTTCCCGGCGCGACGGACCTGCCGGCCTGCGGGCCTCGCGGCGCGCGGGCGTCGGCGGCTCGGGTCGAAGGGTCGGCCGGCGTACGGGCCGACCGGTTTTACGGGCTCACAGGAACAGCCTTACCCCGAACGGCTCACGAGGTCTTCGACAGCGACCAGTTCTGGTAAGGGCTGCCGCTTCGACTGTCGCGGCTCCGGCGGCCGGCCGCCGCGGTACCGGCGCGCTCCGGGCCCGGGCAGCGGCGCGCCGCCGTCCGCGGTGAGGGCGGACCGGCGGCCGGCTTCGGCGGGTGGTCGCGTCCGGGCGGCCGCGTCGGCGCGTGGCTGCCGGCCTGGGCGCCGGACCGGGAGTGCCGGGCGGGCGCGGCCCGTCGAATCAGGTCGGCGGAATTCGGCGCGATCTGGCTGATGGACACCTCATGGGGTGAGCCTGCGCTCCTGCGCCGGCGGAGCCCGCCGCCCGGGTACCCCATCGCGTTCCCTCCTCGTGCGACGACGACCCGCGCGTCCCCGCAGTGGAGGGGGCCCGGGTCTTCCGACACTCCGGAGAGCGGGAGGGGCGACCGGGAATAACAGAAACCTCTTGCAGAATTCCCCGGACGGTTCGACGGCCAGGTTCGATCGCCCGGTTCGGACGGACCGCGGTCGGGCACACCGGACCCGCCCCGGACGGCGGCCGGGGTGCGGCGCAGGTACCCGGACTTGCCTCCACCGAGCCGAATATGACGGATCGTCAGGCGGGTTGGAGGGTCAGGCCGCGGCCTTCACCGGCTCCACCCCGAAGGCCTCCCCGCCCACCCCGGAGCGCACCGCCGCACCCGCTCCGGGTCGCACCGCCTCCACCGCGCCGGCGCCGCAGCCCCCGTGCAACCGGGCCAGCCCGGCCGCCAGGACGACCCGGTCCCCGGCGAGCCAGAGCCGCAGGGCCGCGGAGAGCGCGGCGCTGGCCGGCCCGGCCGCGGGACCACCGGTCCGTACGAGCCGCTCGCCGAGCAGCGGCAGCAGGTCCGCGACCGGCGCGGGCAGCCACAGGGTGAGCGCGAAGGGTGCCGGCCTGGCCAGAACGCGCAGCAGCGGCAGGCCGCAGGCGTCGTCGTGCAGTGCGGGGATGACCTCCAGCAGCCCGTCCACCGCCACCTCGGAGACGTCGCCGCCGTGCCCGCGTGCGAGGTCGCGCAGCAGTGCCCGCTCGGCGGCGGTGATCCGGACGGTCAGCATGACCTCGTCGCAGTCCATGGTCCCGGCCCCTGTCGTGGAGAGTTCGTGGTGTGGTCGTTGCGTCGTGGTGTCAGTCCTGTGCCAACAGGGTTCCTGCCCCGATCCGGCCGTCCGATACCGGCGCTATCAGGCCGTAGTGGCCGTCGAAGCGGCGGTAGAGCACCCGCGCCCGGTGGTCGCCGGGGTCGGTCCAGCCGACGAACGGGCGACCGGTGAGCCAGAGCCGGCGGGCCGCCTCGGCGAGGTCGAGCGGGGGCATCGCACTGGTGCCCGCGGCGCACAACTCCAGCGTGCCGCCCGGCGAGCAGCGGTGGACCAGGCCGTCCCGGCCGGTGGCGGCGTCCGCGAAAAGGTGGAACCGCCGGTCGAGGGCGAGCAGTTCGAGCACGGCCTGCTCGGGGCTGCGGCGGGCGGGCACGACCGCCTTGTGCCGGGCGATCCGCCGCTGGGCGAGCGGGCGGTCGGCGAACTGCGGACGGTAGGCGCTCTCGTACGCGGCGGCGAAGCCGATGTCGCCCTGCTCGCGCAGTCGGACGGCCCGGCCGGCCAGCGTGCCGAGCACCAGGTCGACGGACTCCCGTGCGGTGCCGGTGGCCAGCTGCACCCGGACCGGTCCGACGCCCGCCAGTTCGACGTCCGCCTGGGCCAGCGCGGGCCGGGTCACCGACCGGTTGCGCGAGCGGGTCAGCCGCAGTCGCAGCGCGCGGGTGTCGGGGCCGAGCGCCGTGGCGGTGGCCAGCGCCCGGGCCCGGGCGTACTCGGCGTCCTCGCGGGGCAGCTCGCCGCGGATCTCCACCCGGACGTCGAGGGCCGGCCGGTGGCGCAGACGGGTCATCAGGTTCCTCCTTCTCCGCATCCATGCTGTCCCTCGCACGCCCGTGCGGCGAGGGTCCAAAGACCCTGCCCCGCAGGCAAGCCGCGGACCACCCGGACGGACGCATCCGCGCAGGTCAACACGGAGTTTCGAGCACGCACGAAAGGGTCGATCCACTCGGCCGTTGGAGTGATCCCCGCACATTCGGCGCAACGCTCGGGAAACCGGCGCGTTTGCTCAACGTGCGCCCTCCCGCCGGGGGCGCGCGCGGGGCCCGCGCTGGGCGGTCCCCCGGCTCCCGGCCGGCCCGCCGTTGCCGCCCGGCATCGCCCGCACCGGCCACTCTGGTTGAGAGGTAGTGTCATGTCCCTGCTGACCGAAACGCGGAAGCTGATCGTCCCCCCGAGAACCGTTCCCGGCCCGTCCCCGCTGGCCCGCGCCGCCGTCCCGCCGCTGGCCCCCGGTGCCCTGCCCGGCCTCGGGCACGCCGGCGCCCTGCTGCGCGACCCGCTCGGCTTCCTCGGTTCGCTCGCCCGCCAGGGCGGAGTGGTCCGCATCCGGCTCGGACCACGCACCGTCTGCGTGGTCACCGACGCCCGGCTGGTCCACACCCTGCTCGTGGCACTGGCCCACGACTGCCCGCGCGGGGCCGTCCAGGACACCCTCAGGACGGCCTTCGGCGACGGCCTGCTGATGTCCGAGGGCCAGGCCCACCGCGACCGCCGCCGGATCATCCAGCCGGCCTTCGGTCCGGACCGGATGGGCGAGTACCTGGCCGTGATGCAGCAGGTCACCGAGGAGCGGGCCGGACGCTGGCGCCCCGGGCAGGTCCTCGACGTGGCCAAGGAGATGAACCACCTGGCGCTGGAGATCGTCACCCGCACGCTGTTCGACGCCCGGCTCAGCGAGGACGCCACCGTCGCGTTCCACCGGGCGCTGCCGGACCTGGTGAAGGGCCAGATCGTCCAGTCCCTCTACCCGAACCCGGCGCTCGCCCGGCTGCCGCTGCCCGTCAACCGGCGCTTCGACGACGCCGTGCGGGTGCTCAACCGGGTGGTCGACCAGGCCGTCAACCGCCGCGCCGCGACCACCGGCCCCGGAGCCGGCCGGCGCACCCTGCCCGCCCTGCTGCGCGCCGCGACCGACCCGGCCACCGGGCGCCCGCTCACCGAGGCCGACGTGCGGTCCGAGGCGATCACCATGTTCGGCGCGGGCACCGAGACGGTCTCCACCACGCTCACCTGGCTGCTGGACGAGCTGCTGCGCCACCCCGAGGTGGAGGCCCGGATCCTCGCCGAGCTCGACGAGCACCTGCCCGCGGGCACCGCCCCCACCCCGGAGGCACTGGCCCGGCTCACCTACACCCGCAGCGTCACCCAGGAGGTGGTGCGGCTGCACGCGCCGAACGCCTTCCTGATGCGCACCGCCCGGGTGCCGGTCGAGCTCGGCCCGTACCGCGTCCCGGCCGGCACCGAGCTGCTGTACAGCCTCACCGCGCTGCACCGCGACCCGGTGCGCTACCCGGAGCCGATGAGCTTCCGGCCCGAGCGCTGGCAGGACGGCGGCGGCTCCGGGCGGCCGTCGTTCCTGCCGTTCGGGGCGGGCAAGCACAAGTGCATCGGCGAGGCCTTCGCCTGGGCGGAACTGACCGTCGCGGCCGCGACGATCCTGCGCCGCTGGCGGCCGACGGCGGTGCCGGGCGCGCGGGCCCGCGAGGTGGTGTGGACGACGGTCCAGGCGCACGGCCTTCGGGTGCGGCTCGCACCGCGCGGCGCGCGCTCCCCACGCGGGCGCACCGCGGCGGCCTCCCGAGAGGGCGATGCCGCGTCCTCACCGGGGGCCGCAGTGCCCTCCTCGCACGGTGAGCCGCCGCCGGTCCGGTGTCCCTTCACCGGCACCGCCTCCACGACCGGCCCCACGACCGCTCCCACGGCCTCCCCTTCGGGTCCGGCCACCCCGGCCGGTCCGGCCTCCCCCACGGGTCCGGCCGCTGCGGCGGGCCCCCGGCCGTCCGACGAGCTGCGCCTCGCCGCCGACCGGCACGCCGACTGGGTGGTCCGCCGCGGCCTGCTCACCCCGGCGGAGCTGCCCCGCTACCGGGCCTACGGGCTGCAGAAGCTGATCGGCCACGCCTTCCCCCGCGTCCGGGGCGCCGAACTCGACCTCCTGGTGGACATGCTGGGCTGGTTCACCATCCTGGACGACCGTTTCGACGGCCCGCCCGGCCGCCACCCCGCCGCGGCCCACGCCGTGGTCGACCCGCTGATCGCGGTCCTCGGCGGAACCCGCGGCGGGAGCCCGTCCGAGAGCCACATGCTGGTCTCCTGGCGGGAGTTGTGGAAGCGGCAGACCGCTTCGACGTCCCCCGAGTGGCGGGCCCGGGCGGCCCGGGAGTGGCGGGCCTGCCTGGCCACCTTCCCCGCCGAGGCCGACCACCGCGCCCGCGGCACCGTGCCCACCCTCGGCCTCGACCTCACCGACACCATGAAGCTGCGCCGGCACGGCAGTTGCCTCTACCCGTTCATGAACATACTGGAACGGGTCCACGGCGCCGACGCCCCGGCCGCACTGCACGCGGAGCCCGCGCTGCACCGGCTGCGCGCCAACACCGCCGACGCCGCCACACTGATCAACGACCTCTACTCACTGCGGCGCGAGGAGCGGCAGGCCGGGCCCGCGTTCAACACGGTGCTCACCCTCCAGCGGGCCCACGGCTGGACCCGCGGCCGGGCGGTGCACGCGGTGCGCACCCGGGTGGCCCGGCTGCAGCAGGAGAGCGAGGAGCTGCGCCGCGACCTGCTGCGCCGCCACCCGGCCGGGCGCTGGTACCTGGACGGCACCCGCGAGCTGGTCGCCGGCGTTCTGACCTGGACCAGCACCAGCGACCGGTACCTGGTGCCGGACCACGGGCGGCGCCGGTGAGCCACCGGTTCCCGGTGCGCTACTTCCGGCCGCCGAGCGCGAACAGCAGCAGCACGAAACCGGCGAACAGGTGCGTGGCGAAGATGTAGATGCCCGCGCGGATCAGCATCGCCTTGCGGCGCCTCTTCTCGTCGCTCGTGCTGTCGCTCATGGTGGTGCTTCTCCTCGGATCGGGCGGACGGGCCGGGCGCGGCTCAGCGGAGCCGGCCACCGGAGGCGCGCAGCTCGGTGAGCAGCGCGCCCTGGTCGGTGATCAGCTCGGTCAGGATCCGGCGGGCCGCGCGCAACAGCTCGGCGACGTCCGGGGTGCTGAGCGCGTACACCACGGTGTTGCCCTCACGGGTCGCCGTGACCAGCTGGGTGCGGCGCAGCACCGCGAGCTGCTGGGAGAGGTTGGACGGCTCGACCTCGATCTCCGCCAGCAGCTCGCGCACCGGCCGGGGGCCGTCCTGGAGCAGCTCCAGGACCCGGATCCGCACGGGGTGGCCGAGGGTGCGGAAGAACTCCGCCTTGGCCTGGTACAGCGGCACCGGCATCGTCCGCGCTCTCCCTCGGTTCCGGCTCGGTGGTCGTCCGGCCGGGCGGGGATCGATGCCGCGGCCGGTAGGCATCATCGCGACAGATGAAGATTTCTTCAAGTCGTCACAGCTCGTCGAGCGCCGGCAAGACCCCCGGCGGGCCCTCGACAGACCCCCGGTCCACCCTCGGCGGGCCGTCGCCCGGCGCTCCCCCCGGCCGCCCGCCGACCGCACCGCGACATGCAGAAGCCGAGCCCGGGATGCTGCCAACTCCCGGGCTCGGCAGTCACGGTGACGCGCCGTCAGCAGACTACAGGCACATCCACCGTGGCCGGCACCTGGCCGCTCCAGAACCCCTCGACGTCAAAGGACACGTGCACGGTGGACCCGCACGGCACGGTGGTCGAGATGCCGTCGACCCGCACCGTGGACACCTGGAACACCGTGCGGCCGTTCACCGTGCCGAGCGAGGCGCCACCGGCCACATTGGCCGACAGGTGGGTCACCAGCTCCTTCGGCGCCGGCGGCCACGGGGTGCCCGGGGACGGCGGACCGGCCAGGCCGATCTTCCCGTAGATCGCGACGCCGTCACCGGTCACGTCGGCGCAGGCGTACGTGGCCAGGCCCGCCTGGAGGCTGTAGGAGCCGCAGGTGGTGACGGTGGTGGTGGCGACGGCCGGGGCCGCGGCGAACGCGGGAACGGGGGCCGAGAGCAGGGCGGCGGCACCGACGGCGCCGGCGGCGATCCGGGCGATCCGGTTCATGGGTTCCTCCTTGGAGGGGACGGACGGACTGGGACAGGTGGCGTGGCACATATGACATTTCATAGGCCCACGACAGGAACTTTGCCATGCGATTCCTATGCGGTGACGCCGATTTACCCTTGGATACGAGGCCTCGTCCGAAAGCAGACCTTCGATGGCGCAATCACCCTCGAACGGCCGAACTTCCGCACCCTCCCAGGCAACGCCCACGTTGAGCTCGGATGAACCGCATCCGAACCGCCACCGGGACCGCCGCCGCAGCCGTCCTCGTCCTCCTCGCACTGCTGGCCGCCGCCTCGCCGCCGGCCACGCTCATGGGCGCCGAGATCCGCCGCCTGCCCACCGCGGAACGCGTCCTCGCCCTCACCTTCAACGCCGCCTGGAACGAGACCGGGCTGGACACCGTCCTCACCGTCCTGCGCGACCGCGACGCCCCCGCCACCTTCTTCCCGACCGGCGACTTCGCCGACCGCCATCCCCGCGCCGTCCGCGCGATCGCCGCCGCCGGGCACGGCCTCGGCAACCACTCCTACAGCCACCCCGACTTCTCCACCCTCGACGCCGACCGGGCTCGCGCCGAGGTGCGCCGCGCCGACACCGCGATCCGCCGCGCCGCCGGGACCGAACCGCTGCCGTTCTTCCGCTTCCCGTACAGCGCGACCACGCCGGAGGGCATCGCCACCGTCAACCGACTCGGCTACGCCGACCTCGAATTCACCGCCGACACCAACGGCTACCTGGGCCCCGCCCACGGCATGACGGCGGACCGCGCGGTCGAGCGCGCCCTCGCCGCGCTCACCCCGGGCGCCGTCCTCCAACTGCACGTCGGCGCCTCGGAGGAGGACGGACCCGACACCTGCCTCGACGCCGAGGCGCTGCCCCGCATCCTCGACGGCGCCCGCGCCCGCGGCTACCGCGTCATCGACCTGCGCACCCTGCTCGACCGGTGACCGGCCGGGGCCTTCCGCGCCCCGGCGTCACCCGCCCGGACGGGAGCCCGGGGCGCGGACCACCGCCGACCCTTGCCCGCCGACGCCACCGCGCCCCGCGGCCGGCCCCGCCCCACCTCGCGGCGCCGTGCCGGACGGCACCGACCGGCCCCGTCGGCTCACCCCAGCGAGCCGCGCAGGGCGTCGACCCGGGCCACGGCCTCGGCGAAGGCGTGCCGGTCCAGGCGGCCGTCGTCCAGCGCGGCGGCCAGCGCCTCGGTGGCCTCCTCGCCCTGCCGGGGGTCCCGGGCGGAGCAGAGCAGCAGGTCCATCCCTGCCTCGGCGGCGGCCAGCGCCCGGTCACCGGTGCCGCCGAACGGGGCGAGCGCCTCCGCCTCCATGGCGTCGGTGACGGTCACGCCGTCGAAGCCGAGCCGGCCGCGCAGCTCGCCCTGGATGATCGTGGACGAGAACCCTGCCGGGTGGTCCGGGTCCAGCGCCGGGTAGACCGCCCACGAGGCCATCACCAGCCGCACGCCCGCCGCGACCGCCGCCCGGTACGGGGCCTCGCCCCGGGAGCGGAGCTGCGACAGCGGGACGTTCAGGGTGACCGGGCGCTCGTCGGTGTTCTCCCCCCGGGGTGCGGCGCCGAGGCCGGGGAAGTGCTTGGCGGTCGCTGCCACGCCGAGGCCCTGCTGGGCGGTGAGGAAGGCGCTGCCCAACTCCGCCACCTTGGCCGGGTCCTGGCCGTAGGAGCGCTCGGGGTGGTCGATGAAGTTGTCCGGCTTGTCGTAGACGTCGAGCACCGGGGCGAGGTTGAGGTTCAGCCCGGCGTCGGCGAGGGTCCGGGCGGCGCCGGCCCCGGACTCCGCGGCCGCGGCGAGCGGGTCCGGCGACAACCCGACGCGGCGGGCGGAGAGTTCGGGCGCACCGGGCAGCCGGCGGACCTTGCCGCCCTCCTGGTCGGTCATCAGCAGCAGGGTGCGCGGGTGCGGCGCCTCGGCCGCGGCCTGTTTCAGTGCCGCGACCGACTCCGCGAGCTGCTCCGGACTCGTGACGTTCTCGCCGAACAGGATCACCCCGGCGGCCCGGCCCTCCCGGATCGCCTGGAGCACCCCGGCCGGCGGCGTCGGACCGGGGTACGACAGTACGATCCGCCGCCCGGCGAGCGCCCGCGCGTCCTCCTGCTCCTGGCCGGCCATCGCCGCACCCCTCTCGTTCGGAGCACCCGGAGCGCCCGCGACGCCCGGAGTGCCCGGGGCACCGTGCGGCCGGGCGGGCGCGCCGAGCGGCACCGGGCCGAGCGCGATCCCCATCACGGCCAGCACCACCCCGAACTGGGCGACACTTCGGAACAGGGCCATCACGCCTCCCGGGCCGACATTTGACTTCGGCATGTCAACGTACCCAGGGGTACGGCGGGGCACTCCCCCCTGCACCAGATTCATCCGATAATCCGCCTTAATATCCTCATCGTCCTCACACCGACGACGAACGCCGGACCAGCCGCCCCAGGACGGCGAGCCCCTCGGCGATCTCCGCCGTCGAACCCGCCGCGTACCCGAGCACCAGGCCCGGCGGGTACGGAAGCCGGGCGTGCCAGGACAGCGGCTGCACCTTGACCCCCTCGGCCAGGGCGGCGGCGGCCAGCTCGGTGTCGGTGCGGCCGGGTGCCTCCGGAAGCGTCAGCATCAGGTGGAGGCCCGCCGCCGCGCCGTGCACGGTGGCTCCCGGCAGGTGGGTGCGGATGGCGGCGATCATCGCGTCCCGGCGACGGCGGTGGCGGCGGCGCAGCAGCCGCAGGTGGCGGTCGAGGTCGCCGGACTCCATCAGCCGGGCGAGCACCAGCTGGGGCAGCACCGGGTTGCCGAGGTCGGCGAAGCGCTTGGCGTCCAGGACGGCGTCCCGCAGCCGGTCCGGGACCAGCAGCCAACCGGTACGCAGCGCCGGGGCGAGCAGCTTGGAGATGCTGCCCGCGTAACAGACCCGGTCCGGCAGGGCGGCGCGCAGGGCCGGGACGGGCGGCCGGTCGTAGCGGTGCTCGGCGTCGTAGTCGTCCTCGATGACCAGGCCGCCCTCCCCCGCCCAGCGCAGCAGTTCGCGCCGCCGGTCACCGCCCAGCACGACGCCGGTCGGGTACTGGTGGGCGGGGGTGAGCAGGACGGCCGGGGCGCCGGTGGCGCGCAGCGCGTCGACCCGGATGCCCTCGGCGTCGACCGGGACCGGCGGGGTGGCGGCGAGCCAGTGGGCGAGGTGCTGCCGGGCGCCGAGGGAGCCCGGGTCCTCGACCGCGACCTCGCCGATGCCGGCCCGGCCCAGGGCTCGGCCGAGCAGCGCGAGCGCCTGGGCCGTGCCGGCGACGATCAGCACCTCGTCCGGGTCGGCGCGGATGCCCCGGTTGCGGGCCAGCCAGTGGGCGACGGCCCGGCGCAGGGCCGGGGTGCCGCGCAGGTCGCCGTAGCCGAGGTCGGAGGCGGCGAGGTCGTCGAGGACGGCGCGTTCGGCGCGCAGCCAGGCGGCGCGGGGGAAGGCCGCGAGGTCGGGCACGCCCGGGGTGAGGTCGATCCGGGCGGGGGTGCCGCGCAGCAGGTCGAAGACCTCGGGGTCGGGATCGGCCCGGAACAGCGCGGGCGCCGGGCGGGGTGGCTCCGCCGCGGGCGGAGCCCGGTGCGGCGCCGCGGGGGCCGCGACCACGACCGTGCCGCCCCGCCCGCGGCCGACGACCTGCCCCTCCTCGGCGAGGCGCTGGTAGGCGTCGGTCACCACACCGCGGGAGACGCCGAGTTCGGCCGCCAGCACCCGGCCGGCGGGCAGCCTGCTGCCGACCGGGAGCCGCCCGTCGGCGACGGCCTCGCGCAGCCGGCGGGTCAGCCAGTCGGTGAGCCCGCCGGGCGGGGCATCGGCCGTGTCGAGCTGCAGGAAGTCGGCGCCGGCCTCTTTGGACCGGTCGGATGCCTCGGCTTTGGACCTGTTCACCGGACCATAGTGGCGGCGAGGGTGGGGCCATGACCACGGAAACACCCTTGCTCACGGAAACGCCCGCGACCACGGAATCGCCCATGACCCCGGGGACAGCGGCATCGGAGCGCCCTGACGACCGCCCTGACGACCACTCCGACGACCACCCCGACTACGTCCACGGCTACTCGCGGACCGAGGCGCGGCGCCTCGGCGACCAGGCCGACACCCTCGCCGACCTGCTGCACGCGGGCACCGCGTACCCGGCCGGCAGCCGGGTGCTGGAGGCGGGCTGCGGGGTGGGGGCGCAGACCGTGCACCTGCTGGCCGCCAACCCGGGGATCCGGCTGACGGCGGCAGACCTCTCGGCGGAGTCGCTGGCCCGGGCCCGCGCCCGGGTCGCCGAGCAGGCACCCGCCGCGGACGTCACCTGGCACCACGGCGACCTGCACCGACTGCCGTTCCCGGACGCCTCGTTCGACCACGTCTTCCTGTGCTTCGTGCTGGAGCACCTGCCCGACCCGACGGCCGGGCTGGCGGCGCTGCGCCGGGTGCTGCGGCCGGGCGGGACGATCACGGTGATCGAGGGGGACCACGGCTCGGCCTTCTTCCACCCGGAGAGCCCGGCGGCCCGGCGCACCGTCGACCACCTGGTCCGGCTGCAGGCCCGGGCGGGCGGCGACGGCCTGCTCGGCCGCCGCCTCCACCCGCTGCTGACCGCGGCCGGCTTCACCCGGGTGTCGGTCCGCCCGCGCACGGTCTACGCCGACGAGGCCGACCCGGCTCTGGTGGAGGGGTTCACCCGGCGGACCTTCGTCGCGATGGTCGAGTCCGTCCGCGCGGACGCGGTGGCCGCCGGGCTGACCACCCCGGAGGACTTCGACCGGGGCATCGCGGAGCTGCGCCGTGCGGCCGGGCCGGGCGGGACGTTCCACTACGCCTTCTTCAAGGCGGTGGCGGTCAACCCGTAGTCGCCATGCAGGACGGGTCGGGCCGGGACGGGCTCGGGCCGGAGCGGAGCGGAGCCCGCGGGCGGGGTCGTGGACGGGGTCGTGGACGGGGGTCTCGACCGCACCCGCGGGAGCCACCGCCCCACCGGGTACGGACGCGGGTCGGACGGGGCTACTCCGGGCTGTCCCCGAAGTCCGCCAGCAGGGTGCGCATCACTTCGACGAACGCCGTCCGCTGCGCCTCGTCGAGTCCCGCCAGCATCCGGTGCTCGGTGGCGAGGTGGTCGGGCAGCGCGCGGTCGATCAGGGCGTGCCCCTCGGGGGTGAGGGCGACCTCGCGACTGCGGCCGTCCTGGTCGCTGCGGGTGCGGGTGACCAGGCCGCGGGCCTCCAGCCGGTCCAGCCGCTGGGTGATGGCACCGGAGGTGACCATCGCGGACTGCATCAGTCCGGAGGGGGTGAGGTGGTAGGGCGGGCCGCTGCGCTTGAGGGTGGCGAGCACGTCGAAGGAGGCGGCGTCCAGTCCGTGCTCGGCGAAGGTGCGGTTGAGTGCCGCGTCCACCAGCCGGTAGAGGCGTTTGAGCCGGCCGAACACCTCCATCGGGGAGACGTCCAGGTCGGGGCGCTCGGCACCCCATTGCGCGACGACGCGGTCCACATGATCTGCCACGGGTTCAGGGTAGGCGATCCCCACTGGATTCCTTAGTGGTGAGGTAACTGTGAGCCACATCACTCACCCGATGCGATGAAGACTGCCTTAGCGCTGAGATACATTGCCTTAGTGCTAAGAAATCGCCTCGCCCTCGTCCTGCTGACGGCCCTCGCCCCGGCGGTCTGGGGCACGACCTATCTGGTCACCACCGAACTCCTGCCGCCCGGCCGCCCGCTGCTCGCCGCCGTCATCCGCTGCCTGCCCGCAGGGCTGCTCCTCGTCGCCCTCACCCGCCGCCTGCCGCAGGGCAGTTGGTGGTGGCGTTCACTGGTCCTCGGCGCCCTCAACATCGGGGTGTTCCAGGCCCTGCTCTTCATCGCCGCCTACCGTCTGCCCGGCGGCATCGCGGCCACCGTCGGCGCCGTCCAGCCGCTGGTCACCGCCGGGCTCTCGGCCCTGGTCCTCGGCGACCGGCTCACCCTGCGCACCGTGCTGTCCGGCATCGCGGGCGTCGCAGGCGTCAGCCTGCTGGTGCTGCGGGCCAACGCCCAGCTGGACGCGATCGGGGTGCTCGCCGCGCTCGGCGGCGCCGTGGTGATGGCCGCCGGAATCGTCCTCTCCAAGCGTTGGGTCTCCCCCGCGCCGATGCTCGCCACCACCGGCTGGCAGCTCACGGCCGGCGGACTGCTGCTGGTGCCGGTCACGCTGCTCTCCGAGGGCGCGCCGCCGTCCCACTACACCCTCGCCAACGTGCTCGGCTACACCTACCTGTGCCTGATCGGCGCGGCCGTCACCTATGCGCTCTGGTTCCGGGGGCTGCGCGCGCTGCCGCCGACCTCGGTCTCCTTCCTCTCGCTGCTCAGCCCGGTGGTCGCAACCCTGCTCGGCTGGCTGGCGCTCGGCCAGGACCTCAGCCCGCTCCAGGCGTTCGGCGCGCTGGTCGTGCTCGGCTCACTGATCGCCGCCCAGACCCGACGGACCCGCACCGCGCCCGAGCCGGCACCCGGAACCGGGCCGGCGGACACCCCGCGGCCCGTCCGCGAGAACGCCTGACCCCGTCCCAGCGACACCGTTCCCGCAGCCACCGATCCCACCGTTCCCCACCACCACCGATCCCCACCACCTACAGGGAGTACCCCATGCGCATCACCGTGTTCGGCGCCACCGGCAACGTCGGCAGCCGGGTCGTGGCCGAGGCCCTGGCCCGCGGCCACCAGGTCACCGCCGTCGTACGGGACCCGGCGAAGCCGCACGGCCTGCCGTCCGCCGCCGCCCTGGCCGTCGGCGACGCCCGCGACCCCGAGGACGTCGCCCGGATCGCGGCCGGACAGGACGTGGTGATCACCGCCACCCGTCCGCTGCCCGGCAGCGAGCACGAACTGGCCGTCGCCACCAAGGGCCTGCTGGCCGGGATCGCCGGCACCGGCGTACGGCTGCTGGCCGTCGGCGGCGCGGGCAGCCTGCTCGTCCCGGGCGGCGGCGGGACCACCCTGGTCGACAGCCCCGGTTTCCCCGACGAGATCCGGCCGATCGCCCTGGCCTGCGACGAGCAGCTCGGCCTCTACCGTGCCGCCGGCCCGGACGTCGACTGGACCTACCTGAGCCCGGCCGCGCTCCTGGAACCCGGCGTGCGCACCGGCCGGTTCCGGACCGGCCACGACGACCTGCTGGTCGACGCCGAGGGCGACTCGGCGATCTCCATGGAGGACCTCGCCGTCGCACTCCTCGACGAGGCCGAACAGCCCGTCCACCGCCGGGCCCGGTTCACCGCCGCCTACTGAGCCCTCGACCGCCTGGAGCCCCCGCCACGGCGGGGGTGCACCCAGCACCACCCCGAAGACGGTAGTGGGGATGATCGATCATCAGGCCGGGGCCGGACAGGATCGTTCCCGTGACCGAGCCTGAGACCAAGAGCAAGAGCGCAGCCCAGCGCACCGAAGCCGCCCCGACCCGCGTCCGGCACGCCCGTCGCGCCGCCCTGGCCGTGGCGGCCGCCGTCCTGGCCGGCCTGGCCGTGCCCACCACCGCGGGCGCCGCCACCGGCCGCGACCCGGGCGACGCCGCTCCGGCGCCCGCCCGCTACACCCACCAGACGCTGAACTGGCAGCCCTGCGCCCGGCAGCCCGCCCTGGACTGCGCCACCATGACCGCCCCGCGCGACTGGCACCACCCCGGTGTCGGCGCCGATCTGACCATCGCCGTCTCCCGGCACCGCGCCACCGGCCCGGCCGAGCGCAAGGGCACCCTGCTGATGGCGGCCGGCGGCCCCGGCGGCACCGGCCTGCTGCGCCCGGCCAATCTGGCCGCGGGCGCCCCGGCGGTCGCCGCCGCGTACGACATCGTCGGCTTCGACCAGCGCGGGGTCGGCGAGAGCACCAAGGCGGTCTGCCAGACCGAGGCGGAGATGCAGGAGTTCCTGGCCGGCGACTACCGCGACCAGTCCCCCGCAGCGATCGACCGTGTCATCGCCAACTCCAGGAAACTGGCCGACAGTTGCCAGGAGCGCAGCGGCGACCTGATCCCCTACCTGACCACCGAGCAGACCGCCCGCGACATCGACCTCTTCCGCGGCCTGCTCGGCGAGCGCAAGATCGGATACTACGGTCCTTCCTACGCCTCGATGATCGGCGCCTACTACGCGACGCTCTTCCCGCACCGGGTCGAACGGATGGTGCTGGACAGCAACATCGGCTTCGACGGCACCTGGGAGAAGTACGAACTGGGTCAGCCGATGAGCTTCCAGCGCCGCTTCGACGAGGACTTCGTGCCCTGGCTCGCGGCGCGGGACACCACCTACCACTGGGGCTCGACGCCGGAGCAGGTGCGGGCGCACTGGGAGCAGCGGCGCGCCGCGCTGCACGATTCCCCCATCGTCGAGGGCTCGGTGACGATCGGCCCGAACCAGCTGGACAGCCTCGCCATGTCGGCGATCTACCGGGCGTCCGACTTCCCGGAGCTGGCCCGGATCCTGGCCGCCGTCGACAACTGGCAGGGCCTCGACCCGGCGACCAGGGCGGCGGCCGCGAAGATCTTCGGCAGCTACCTCTCCCCGGAGTTCCTCGCCGAGTACTTCGCCATGACCTGCAACGACACCCCGTGGACCAGGGACCTGGACACCTGGATCGAGCGCGGCGCCGAGAACACCGCCCGCTGGCCGCTGGCCGGCGCCCGGACGCTGGCCTTCAGCGCGGTCTGCGCCGCGTGGCCGGTCGCCCCGGCGCCGGAGGTCAAGGTGACGGGCGCCCGTCTGCCGACCACGCTGATGCTCAACTCGGTGCACGATCCGGCGACGTACTACGAGGCGGCGCTCGGCGCCCATCGCGCGCTGCGCGGTTCCAGGCTGGTCACCGTCACCGGGAGCGGCGACCACGGCCAGTACCCCACGTCCAACACCTGCGTCAGCGGGGTGGTCGAGCGGTACCTGCTGGACGGCGAGGCGCCCGCTCGTGACCTCACCTGCCCCTCGCCGCCGGCCGGTTGACCGACCGGGTGCTCAACTCCCGGGTCGGGACCGCAGCCTGGCCCGGAGCCAGGAGAGCCCGACCGCCAACCCGGCGAAGCCCCCGACGGCGAGCTTGATCCCGGCCTTGGCGACGATCCAGCCGATCCACGGCACGGACCAGCCCAGCCAGTGGAACACGGCCAGCAGCACCGCCGCACCGCACACCGCCGCGAGCACGGTGACCGCGACGGCCGCCGGCCGCGAGAGCTCCCGCGGGCCGTCGGCGCGCTCCCCCGCGGTCGCGTCGTCCGCCTCGCCGGTCGGGCTCTTCACCATCTCGTTCGTGTCCCCCACAGTCATGGGGCGATCATACGCGTCAGCGGCAGGCGTGGTGGGTGTCGCCGAGGTGCTCGCCGGTCTCGCCGTCGGGGAAGCTGACGGCCAGGGTGACGCGGTACTCGTGGACGTCCTCCCGGTGGCCCGGCACCCGCGCCCAGGCCAGCGAGTGCACCTCGGCCTCGGGGGCCTGCCGGCACCAGGCGGCGGCCTCCTCCAGGGCGGTGGCGGCCGACCGCCCGGTGCACACCACGGCGGTGTACGCGGCGACCGCGACGTCCCCACCGGTGCGACGGGCGCGTGACACCGCCCGGACGGCCGCGGCGGCCTGGGTCAGGTCACGGGCCAGGTCGTCCACCACCCGAGGGGGCGCCGGCAGGACGACCGCTCCCTCGGCGAGGGTCTCCGGCAGGTTCGCGCTCACGGTCTGGACCTCCATCCGCATCATCACGCGGCACAGCATGCCGGGCGGTGATTCCTGGCATGCCCACTTTCACCAGAACGTCACCCGTCCAGGGCCGAGTCGGGGCCGCGCCCTGGCGCCCCGGCGCCCGCCCTGGTAGAGGGCGCCGGGCCCGGCGCCCGACGTTCCGCCAGGTCAGGAGGGTGGACGGTGGGCGGCGCCGGGGAGCCCGAAACACCGGGCACGCACCACCCCTGTGCTCCGAACCGCCGTTCCGGCGCCCGGGAGCGCCCGCCCCACCGCCGTTGGCCCCTCGGTCAACTTTCCGCACCGAAAGGTGAGTTGGCACTGGGCGGCGGAAGGGGGGCGACCGGCGACGGGGCCCAGGAACGGCGCGGCACCCGGCCGCACCCCCGCTGAAGTGCCGAGTTAACCCCTCGGAGGGCCCCGGTCCGTCTCCCGGTCACCCTGTCCCTGTCAGATCGTCGTGATACTAATCGTCCCGGCGGCGGGCCCGGCCCTCGGCCGGACGGGCACGATGACGACAGCTCAACCGTTCCGGGATGGTCCGGGCGGCGACGGGGAGGGGTAGCGGATGACGGTGCGGATCGGCAAGGCCGAGGGCGGACGGAAGCTCCGGATCGGCAAGCGGCTCACGGGCACGGCGGCGGCCTTCGTCGCGCTGGCCGCGCTGACCGGTTCTCAGGTGACGGGCATCGGGCTCGCCCCGGTCGCGGTCGCCGACGCCGGTCCGGCGAACGGTGCCGACGTCCAGGGCGTCGGCCGTTCCCTGCCCGACGGAAGCCCCTCGACGGACGTCCCCGGCACCTTCGGCACCGGCGTCCCGGCCGACGGCGGCGGCACCGTCCAGCTCCCGCAGCCGCCCGGCACGCTGCCCGGCACGACCTCGGCCGGCCCGTTCGCGGCCACCGGCCCCGCACTGCCCGCCACCGTCCTCGCCGCCTACCGCCAGGCCGAGGCCTCGCTGGCGCAGCGTTCGCCGGGCTGCCACCTGCCCTGGCAACTGCTCGCCGCGATCGGCCAGGTCGAGTCCGGCCAGGCCAACGGCGGCCGGGTGGACGCCGCCGGCACGACCCTGACGCCGATCCTCGGCCCGGCGCTGGACGGCAACGGCTTCGCCGCGATATCCGACACCGACGGCGGCCGCTACGACGGCGACTCCCGCTGGGACCGCGCCGTCGGGCCGATGCAGTTCATCCCGTCCACCTGGGCCTCCTGGGGCGTGGACGCCAACGGCGACGGCAAGGCCGACCCGAACAACGTCTTCGACGCCGCCGAGACGGCCGGCCGCTACCTGTGCGCGGGCGGCCGCGACCTCGCCGACCCGGCGCAGCTCGACCGGGCGGTGCTCAGCTACAACAACTCGGGCGAGTACCTGCGGACGGTGCGCAACTGGATGGCGCACTACGGCAGCGGCACGGTGACCACCGTCCCGAACCGCCCCGGGTCCCCGGTCCCGCCCACCTCGCTGCCCACGCCGAACCCGCCGGGGCTCCCGAGCCTCCCCGGGGGCGGTGGCCCGACCACGACCGCGCCCAGTACGGACCCGCAGCCGACCGTACCGGTCACGCCCGCCCCGGAGCAGTCGCCGAGCGCCCGGCCGACGACGACCCCGAGCGCCACCGCCACGCCCACGCCCGGCGGTTCGGCCTCGCCCTCCGCGACGCCGACGACCACCCCGAGCGGCGGCACCTCCCCGACGGCGACCCCGACCGGCACGCCCACGGGCACCCCCACCGGTACGCCCACCACCTGCCCGGACCCGTCGGCCACGCCCACCGGCACGCCCACCCCGACGGGCTCCCCGTCGCCGACCGCCACGCCCACCGCCACCCCGACGGCAACGCCCCTCCCGGGCTGCCCCACCCCCGGCCCGACCGCGACCCAGACCCCGGGGGCGGCCGCCGGCACCACCCCCGGCTCCGCGTTCTCGCCGTCGGCGGCCCCGACGAAGTGACCCGAGGGGCGGGGGGTCTTGGCCGGGACCCGGCCCCCCCCCGCGGGGCCGGGGGCCCCCCCCCCGCGGGGGGCCCGAGGCCGTACCCGCGCGCCCGCACGGCGCCCCGCGGTCCCCGGCCCTGCCGGCACACCCGCCCCCGCGGCTCCTCACCCGAACGGCGACCACCCGTCCGGGCCATCCGGCATGGCCTCATCGGGCCATGCCCCGACTGACCCACTGGTGCGCCTTTTCCCGTCGGTCCCACCTGAACGGGTGATCTCTACCCGGGAGTTGTGGCGCATGTCACGAAATCCCTGCGCGCGGGTCCCGGGATGCCGACACTGGGAACCAGCGTGGAAGGACCCCCTGTCCTACCCACTTGAACGCCGGTCCACACTTGGCCGGCGTGCGGACAGGATCCGACCACCGCGGCGGTTCCGGACGGCACGGCCTCCGGCGACCGCACCACGGGGAGGATCGCAGAGCGAAGCGAGGGTACGCGTATGTGCCAGCACCGTCCTGAGTGCCCATCGGCCGAGTCCGAGGACCGCGAGGCGGCCGCGTCGGTGGCCCGCCATCCGGAGCAGGGCTGGAGCCTGCTCTGCAACGGCGTCGTCCTGTTCGAGGACACCGGAGAGCTGCTGCCCGACGGCCGGGTGATCGCCCCGCGCCGCCCCGTCGCCCACGCGGCCTGACCACCCGTCCGGCCGTACGGCGGGGGCAGCCGCCGACTCGACAGCACCACGGGCAGGGCCCCGGCGGAAACTCCGCCGGGGCCCTGTCGTGCGGGTCGGACCTCCGAGGGCCCGGTCCGGTCAGACGCCGTACTCGTCCAGCGGCGGGCAGGAGCAGACCAGGTTGCGGTCGCCGTACGCGCCGTCGATCCGGCTCACCGGCGGCCAGTACTTGTCCGCCGGGTTCACGCCGGCCGGGAAGACCGCCTCCTGCCGCGAGTAGCCGTGCGCCCAGTCGCCGGCCAGCGTGGCGGCGGTGTGCGGGGCGTTGCGCAGCGGGTTGTCGTCGGCCGCCCACTCGCCCGAGCCGACCTTGTCGATCTCGGCCCGAATGGTGATCATCGCGTCGCAGAACCGGTCGATCTCGTACAGGTCCTCGGACTCGGTCGGCTCGATCATCAGCGTGCCGGCCACCGGGAAGGACATCGTCGGCGCGTGGAAGCCGTAGTCGATCAGACGCTTGGCGATGTCGTCCACCGTCACGCCCGTCTCCTTGGTCAGCGGGCGCAGGTCGATGATGCACTCGTGGGCGACCAGCCCGCCCGGGCCGGTGTAGAGCACCGGGAAGTGCGGCGCCAGGCGCTTGGCGATGTAGTTGGCGTTCAGCACCGCGACCTGGGTCGCGCGCTTGAGGCCCTCGCCGCCCATCAGCCGGACGTACGCCCAGGAGATCGGCAGGATGGCCGCCGAGCCCCACGGCGCGGCCGAGATCGGGCCCACGCCGGTGGCCGGGCCGGCCTCCGCCTGCAGCGGGTGGTTCGGCAGGTACGGCGCCAGGTGGGCGCGCACCGCGACCGGGCCGACGCCCGGGCCGCCGCCGCCGTGCGGGATGCAGAAGGTCTTGTGCAGGTTCAGGTGGGAGACGTCCGCGCCGAACTTGCCCGGCTTGGCGAGGCCGACCAGGGCGTTCAGGTTGGCGCCGTCCACGTACACCTGGCCGCCGGCCTCGTGCACCAGGGCGCAGATGTCGGTGATCTGGGTCTCGTACACGCCGTGGGTGGACGGGTAGGTGACCATCAGCACCGACAGGTTGTCGCGGTGCTGCTCGATCTTGGCCTTCAGGTCCTCGACGTCCACGTCGCCGTCGACCAGGGTCTTCACCACGACCACCCGCATGCCGGCCATCACGGCGGAGGCCGCGTTGGTGCCGTGCGCGGAGGACGGGATCAGGCAGACGTCGCGCTGGGTGTCACCGTTGGCGTGGTGGTAGGCGCGGACGGCCAGCAGGCCGGCCAGCTCGCCCTGCGAGCCGGCGTTCGGCTGGATCGAGACGGCGTCGTAGCCGGTCACCTCGACCAGCTGCTGCTCCAGCTGGCGGATCAGGGTGAGGTAGCCCTGGGCCTGGTCGATCGGCGCGAAGGGGTGCAGCTGGCCGAACTCCGGCCAGGTCACCGCCTCCATCTCGGTGGTCGCGTTGAGCTTCATGGTGCAGGAGCCCAGCGGGATCATGCCGCGGTCCAGCGCGTAGTCCCGGTCCGACAGGCGGCGCAGGTAGCGCAGCATGGCGGTCTCCGAGCGGTGGCTGTGGAAGACCGGGTGGGTCAGGTACTCGTCCTCGCGCAGCAGCGCGGCGGGCAGCGCGTCGGCGGTCTCGGGGACCTCGACCGGCTCGACGCCGAACGCGGCCCAGACGCCGGCCAGGTGCTCGCGGGTGGTGGTCTCGTCGGTGGAGACGGAGATCCGGTCCGCGCCGTCCTGGAACAGGTTGATGCCGTTGGCGCGGGCGGCGGCGGCGATCTCGGCGGCGCGGCCCGGGACGACGGCGGTGACGGTGTCGAAGAACTCGCCGTGCAGCAGCTCGACGCCGCCGGCCCGCAGGCCCTCGGCGAGCGCGGCGGCGTAGCGGTGGGTGCGGCGGGCGATGTCGGCCAGGCCGTCCGGGCCGTGGTAGACGGCGTACATCGAGGCCATCACGGCGAGCAGCACCTGGGCGGTGCAGATGTTGCTGGTGGCCTTCTCGCGGCGGATGTGCTGCTCGCGGGTCTGCAGCGCCAGGCGGTAGGCGCGGTTGCCGTCGACGTCGACGGAGACGCCGACCAGGCGGCCGGGCAGCGAGCGGGCGTACTCGGCGCGCACCGACAGGTAACCGGCGTGCGGGCCGCCGAAGCCCATCGGCACGCCGAAGCGCTGCGAGGTGCCGCAGGCGATGTCGGCGCCCAGCGAGCCCGGGGACTTGAGCAGGGTCAGCGCGAGCAGGTCGGCGGCGACGGCGACGATCGCGCCCAGGCCGTGCGCCTGCTCGATCACCGGGGTGAGGTCGCGGACCACGCCGGTGGCACCCGGGTACTGGAGCAGCACGCCGAAGACGCCGCGCTCGGCGATCTCGGCCGGGATGCCCTCGGACAGGTCGGCGACGACGACCTCGACGCCGGTCGGCACGGCGCGGGTGTTGATCACCGCGACGGTCTGCGGCAGGGTCTCGGCGTCGACCAGGAAGACGCCGCCCTTGACCTTGGTGACGCGGCGGGCCAGCGCCATCGCCTCGGCGGCCGCGGTGCCCTCGTCCAGCAGGGAGGAGCCGGAGGTCGGCAGGCCGGTCAGGTCGGAGACCAGGGTCTGGAAGTTCAGCAGCGCCTCCAGGCGCCCCTGCGAGATCTCCGGCTGGTACGGGGTGTAGGCGGTGTACCAGGCCGGGTTCTCCATGACGTTGCGCAGGATCACCGGCGGGGTGAAGGTGCCGTAGTAGCCCAGGCCGATCATCGGCTGGAGCACCTGGTTGCGGCCGGCCAGCTCGCGCAGTTCGGCGAGGACCTGGGCCTCGGACCGGCCCGCGGGCAGGTCCAGGGCGGTGATGGAGCGGATCGCCTCGGGCACCGCGGTCCCGGCGAGCTCGTCCAGCGAGCCGTAGCCGACGGACGCCAGCATCTTCTCCTGCGCGGCGGCGTCGGGGCCGATGTGGCGGTTCTCGAAGGGGCTGGCCAGCTCAAGCTCGGTGAGGGTCGAGGCGCCGGTGGGGCGTCCCGCGTTCGGCTGGGCGTTCATGGTGGTCGAGGCCTCCTGGTCACGGACCGGCGGGGGTACGCACGCCGGCCGGCTCCACCGCTGCGGGCAGCGGACGAGCCTGGGCGCGCGGACCCGACAGGCCTCCCCCTCTGTCATCGGGACCTGAGAGCTTCACCCGCACGGAGCGCTGTGGGCGCTCCGCCGGCTTGCACCGTCGGTGAGGGTGGTGATCGCCGGCTTCCGTGCCGACGCTCCTGCCCTGCTTTCCAGAGTGACCTACCCCACACGGTACGGATGCCTGAGAGATTCCGGGGAGGAGTTGCTCCTTCGGCGCTCCGACCAGCGGTTTTCGTGATCGGAGACTCTCCCGAGCGGGCTCTGCGGTCGCCGCCCAGGGTACCAGCGGGAGGCCCCCCGATCACGGGTGTGTCTGGTCACTGGAGGTCTACGCGCGTCCCCCGGACGGTCCAGTGCCAACCCCGTACGGCGCACCCGGGGTCGCGCTCGTCCGATTCATGGCTTTTGGTGTGAAGTGGCGGACGGAATCGGGTGCTCCGGCCGCCTTCCTGCGGGAGTTCCGCAGGTTCAGCGCGCGGGAGGAAAGAAGTGCAGACGGACATCGACCCCCGGGACCTCATCGGCCACAAAGCCGTCGACCGCAACGGAGACAAGATCGGCACGGTCGACGAGGTCTACCTGGACGACGCCACCGGCCGGCCCGAGTGGGCCGCGGTCCGGACCGGCATCTTCGGCCGGGACGCCTTCGTCCCGCTGACCACGAGCGAGTTCGCCGGCGACGAGCTCCGGGTGCCGTACGACAAGTCGCTGGTGAAGGAGTCGCCGGACTTCGGCGTCGGCCAGCACCTGTCCCCCGCCCAGGAGCTCCAGCTCTACCGCTACTACGGGCTCGACACCCCGATGGACAGCCGCCCGAACGGCGAGAACGGGAGCCGGCCCAGGCAGCCCGACCTCGACTTCGGCACCACGGCGGCGGCGGCCGCCACGACGACCGCGGCGGCCCCGGCCAAGTCGCTCACCTTCCACACCCCCGAGCGGTCGTCCGAGCGGTCGCCCGAGTCCGCACCGGCCAGGACCCCCGCTGCCGCCGGCCCCGCTGCCGCCGACACCACCAGGACCGCCCCGGAGGCCGAGATGCGGAGCCTCAGCACCCCCGCGCCCCCCACCGCCTCCCCGCCGGCCGAGCCCGGCTTCGCCGCACCCGCCGCCACCACCGCCTCCGCCGCCCCTGTCGTGGAGCCGAAGCCGCAGCCCGCCGCCACGCCCGTCCGCACGCTCGCCCCGGTGGCCACCACCACCGCGGCCGCGACCGTCACCACGAGCGCCGACGCCTCCTCGTCCGCCCCCAGCAGCCCGGTCGAGATCACCTGCCGCGAGGAGCGGCTGGAGATCACCACCGAGTGGCACACCCTCGGCACCGCGAAGCTGCGCAAGTACGTGACGACCGAACAGGTGGAGCGCCGCATCCCGGTGGTCCGCGAGCGCGTCCGGGTCGAGCGGACGCCGATCGGCGACGCCGAACGCGCCACGCTCACCGAGAAGGAGATCTCCGAGGCCGTCGAGGAGGTGACCCTCCGCGAGGAACGCGCGGTGGTGCGCAAGTACCTCGCCCCCGTCGAGCGGGTCCGCCTGATCGTCGAGCGGTACACGACCGAGGAGGTGGTCCGGGAGGAACTCCGCCGCGAGAACGTCGAGGTCCACGACGCCACCGCCACCCGGCCCACCGCCTCGGCCACCCCCGCCCCTTCCTCCGCCCCGCCCTCCAGCGCGTCCCCCGACGTGGCCCGTGACATGGCCCACGAGGCGCCCCGCCCGACCGGCCTGCGGCCGCTCGTCTGACCGCGGGGGCAACGCCCCGCGACCAGGGCCCCCCCCACCCCAAGGGGGCCGGCGGGGGCCGCCGCCCCCCCCGCTAGCGCGACCCCCCCGGCGTGGAGTGGGACAG
>NZ_JBHXEM010000089.1:23639-37504 GCF_042724755.1 Kitasatospora sp. NPDC127067
CCCGGCGTGCGGCCGATGGTCTCACCGGGGGGGAACCCCCCCGCGACCTGGGCCCCGGACACCGTCCGGGGCCCTGGTCGCGCGCCCGACCGCCCTTGTCGCGTACCCGACCGTTCGTCTTTGCCAAAGCTTAACCACTCGATATTTGACACTCTGAAGTATCTCCCTGCATGGTTACTTCAGTTCATTCACTATGTACGGGAGGAAGCAACCGTGAGTGAGGCACCACAGCCCACCACCGCGGCCGAGAAGCAGAGCAGCGCCCGGGTCCTGCCGGCCCTCATCCTGGCGATGCTGTCGTTCAGCGTGGTGCAGACCGCGGTCGTCCCGATCCTGCCCTCGCTGGCCAAGGAACTGAGCGTCTCCGCCTCCAGCATCACCTGGCTGATGACCGCCAACCTGCTCTCCGCAGCCGTGCTGACTCCCCTCCTGGGCCGCTTCGGCGACCTCCGGGGCCGCAAGCCGATGCTGCTGATCTCGCTGGCCGGCCTGGTCGCCGGTTCGGCGCTGGCGGTCAGCACCCACTCCTTCACCTGGCTGGTCGTCGCCCGTGTCCTCCAGGGCGCCGGCGGTGGCGTCCTGCCGCTGGCGATCAGCATCGTCCGGGACGAGCTGCCCAAGCGGAAGGTGACCGGCGGCGTCGCCGCCATCAGCGCCTCGATGGGCGTCGGCTCCGGCCTCGGCCTGGTCGCCACCGGCCTCCTGCTGGAGCACTGGGACTACAAGTCGATCTTCTGGATGGGCCTGGTCTTCGGCCTGATCGCGATCGCCCTGGTCGCCTTCCGCGTCCCGACCGACCCGGTCACCGACAAGGAGGGCGGCGCCGACCCGCTCGGCGCCCTCACCCTGGCCGGCTGGCTCTCCGCGCTACTGGTCGCGGTCAGCCAGGGCAACCACTGGGGCTGGACCTCCAACAAGACGCTCGGCCTGTTCGCCGTCGCCGCCGTGGTCGCCCTGGTCTGGGGGATCATCGAGACCAAGGTCGCGCACCCGCTCGTGGACATGAAGATGATGGCCCGTCCGGCCGTCGCCTTCACCAACGTGGCCGGCCTGCTCATCGGCTTCGGCATGTACGGCTCCTTCATGGTCATCAGCAACTTCGCCCAGACCCCGGAGAAGCTGACCCACTACGGCTTCACCGCCAGCGTGCTGCACGCCGGCCTCCTGCTGCTGCCGTCCGCGATCGGCTCGATGGTCGCCGCCCCGGTCGGCGCCCTGCTGATCGCCCGTCGCGGCCCGCGTCTGCCGCTGGTCCTCGGTGGCGTCCTCGGCGCCGTCGCGATGGCCTACCTGGCCGTGCGCCACGGGCACGAGGGCGACATCTACACCGCCTCGGCGATCTTCGGTCTCGGCGTCGGCCTCGCCTTCGCCGCGATGCCGGCCTACATCAACGGCGCCGTCCCGGTCGAGCAGAGCGGCATCGCCAACGGCATGAACTCCGTGCTGCGCACGGTCGGTGGCGCGATCGGCACCGCCGTCATGGCCGCCATCCTGACCGGCGACACCATGAAGCTGCCGCCGCAGATCCCGCTCTCGCTGCCCACCCTGGACGCCTACAAGCACGCGTTCTGGACCGCGGCCGTCATCTGCGCCGTCGCCGGCATCGTCCCGTTCCTGATCCGCGGCGGCACCGCGGCCGCCACCGCGACGGTCGCCGGCGGCGCGGCCCAGCAGGACTCCAGCCCCGAGCTGGTCAAGACCGACGCCTGACAGGGCGTCCGGCCCCCGCGCTCAGGGACAGGGCGCGGGGCCCCGGCCTCCGTACGTCGCGAGGGCATCACGAACGTACGGGGTCCGGCACGGTGATCGGCCCCACCCGGTACTCCCCCACCGGGTGGGGCCGCTTCGCGTTTCAGGCGCCCTCCGCTCGCGTTTCAGGCACCCTCCGCCGGACCGCCGCCCTCGTCCGGCGCTCCGTCCGCCCCCTCGTCCCGGCGCAGCGGCAGCGGCCGGGAGGGTTCGAGCGCCGGGTCGTCCACCGCGAAGGTCCGCACCCGCCCGCGCTCGCTCCACGGCGTCTCGAACCGTACGGTGACCCTCCCGACGCCGCTGCCCTGCACCCAGCCCGGCCCGTACTCCGCGTGCCGGACGTCCTGCCCGGGCATCCAGCGCCGCACCACGACGGCCTCCGGCTCCTCCGCGGCCTCCTCGGTCTCGGCCGCCGCCTCCGCGTGCTCCGCGGCCTCCTCCCGCAGCGCCTGGGCGAACAGGTCCTCCTGGGTGTAGTCGGCGAGTTGGGCGACGCCCACACCGAGCAGCCGGACCCCGCCGGTGATGTCGACCTGCTCGGCCAGCCGGCGCGCGGTCGCGGTGATCACCGTCTCGTCGTCGGTGGGCCCGCCCAGCGTCTCCGAGCGGGTCAGCGTCGAGAAGTCGAACCGCCGGACCTTGAGCACCACCGTCCGCCCGGAGCGCCCGGCCGCCCGCAACCGCCGCACGCACCGCCCCGCCAGCGCCTCCACCTCGCGCAGCACCCGCTCCCGGTCGGCCAGGTCCACCTCGTAGGTGTCCTCCACCGACACGGACTTGGCGTCCTGGTCGGCGATCACCGGCCGTTCGTCCAGCCCGGTGGACATCTGGAAGATCCCCGCACCGTGCGCCCGCCCGACCAGCTGCACCAGCTCCGCCTCCCCCGCCTCCGCGAGGTCGGCCACCGTGTTCAGCCCGGCCCGGCGCAGCACCTGCTCGGTGGCCGGCCCGATCCCGGGCAGCGCCCGCACCGGCATCGGGCCGAGCACGGCCCGCTCCTGCCCGGGCTCGACCATCACCAGCCCGTCCGGTTTGGCCTGCTCGGAGGCGATCTTGGCCATCAGCTTTGACCCGGCCGCCCCGACCGATCCGGTCAGCCCGGTCAGCCGCTGGATGTCCGCCCGCAGGTCCTCCGCCAGCGCCAGCACCAGCCGCTCGCCGGTCTCGTGGTCCGCCTCCAGCAGCGCCGGTCCGTACGGACCGGCCTCCAGGTCGACGAAGGCCTCGTCCAGGCTGAGCGGCTGCACCAGCGGGGAGAGCTGCCGCAGCAGCCCCATCACGATCTCGCTGTTCTGCCGGTAGGCCTCGAACCGCCCCGACAGGAAGGCGGCGTTGGGGCAGAGCCGGCGCGCCTGCGCCATCGGCATCGCCGAGTGCACCCCGAACCTGCGTGCCTCGTACGAGGCCGTGGAGACCACCCCGCGTCCGCCGAGCCCGCCGACGACCACCGGCTTGCCGCGCAGGCTCGGCTTGGCCGCCTGCTCCACCGCCGCGAAGAAGGCGTCCATGTCGAGGTGGATGATGCTCGGCAGAGATCGCACCCGCCGATCATCGCGTACGGGTCCGACAGTGCGTGCGAACCCGGCCGGACGGCCCGCGCCCGGGGGCTACCGCTTCGCCGCCTCCGCCAGCGCCTTCGGGATGCCGTCCTCCTGGGGCCCCAGGAACAGCGGGTCCGGCCGCAGCCAGGCGTTGGCCGCCGCCTTGCCCGCCCCGGCGACCTCCCGCAGCCCGCCGTACAGCCAGGTCGCGTCGTGCAGCTCCGGCACCCCGACGGCGTAGGAGCGGATGCCCGCCGCCTCGCACAGGGCCAGCGCGCGGCGGACGTGGAAGTCCTGGCTGACCAGCACCGCGTGGTCCACCCCGAAGATCCGGCGCGCCCGGGTGCAGGAGTCCCAGGTGTCGAAGCCCGCGTAGTCGCGGACCACCCGGTCCTCGGGCACCCCGTGCTCGGTCAGGTAGGTGTACATCGCGTCGGGCTCGTCGTACTCGACCCGCCCGTTGTCCCCGGTCACCAGGATCGCCTGCACCTTCCCCTCCCGGTACAGGTCCACCGCCGCGACCAGCCGGTGCTCCAGGTACGCGGAGGGCTTGCCCTGGTACAGCCCGGCGCCGAAGACCACGGCGACCGGCGCGGAAGGTGCGCTCTCCACCGTGCCCACCCGGTCCCCGGCGGCGAACCACACCCAGGCGCTCGGCGCCAGCGCGAGCGAGCAGAGCACAGTTGCGACCTGGAACACCCTGCGCTGCGTCCGCCGCTGCCGCAGCCGCGTCCTCAGCAGCCCGGCCCTGCGCCGCAGCAGCCCCGATATCCCGGTGCCGACCTCCACGTGCCCTCCCTCGATCCCGTCAACCAGGCAACACGACGAGGCCGCGGGT
The DNA here is from genome assembly GCF_042724755.1 of Kitasatospora sp. NPDC127067. Taxonomy (NCBI): domain Bacteria; kingdom Bacillati; phylum Actinomycetota; class Actinomycetes; order Kitasatosporales; family Streptomycetaceae; genus Kitasatospora; species Kitasatospora sp. NPDC127067. The sequence goes on from NZ_JBHXEM010000089.1 coordinate 27,768, forward strand.
CCGAACGGTTCCCCGTCCGGGCCCGCGGCCCCGTCGAACGCCTGCTCAGACCGCCCGGTTGCGCCGCTGGGCCAGCTCGTCGGCCGGGTCGTGCCCGACCAGGGTCTCGCCGGTGTCGGTGCGCTCGGCGTGCAGCCGGCCGAGGGTGAGCTCCAGCTCCCGCCAGACCGCTCCCACCGCGATGCCGAAGACTCCTTGACCGCCCTTCAGCAGGTCCACCACCTGCTGCGGCGTGGTGCACTCGTACACTGTCGCGCCGTCGCACATCAACGTCAGCCCGGCCAGGTCGGCCTGGTCGGCGGCCTGGAGGTGGGCGACCGCCACCCGGATGTTCTGCAGCGAGACACCCGCATCGAGCAGCCGCTTCACGATCTTCAGCAGCAGGATGTCGCGGAAGCTGTAGAGCCGCTGGCTGGTCGACGGGTACGCGGTGCGGACGCTGGGCTCCAGCAGTCCGGTGCGGGCCCAGTAGTCCAGCTGGCGGTAGGTGATGCCGGCCGCCGCGCAGGCCGTCGGGCCGCGGAAGCCGAGCAGGTCGGACGTCGGGGCCAGCCGCTCGATGGCCGGCTGGCCCGGTTGCACGGCCGGGAACCTGCCCATCCGGGGGAGATCCGTGACGGTGCGAGCGGTGCGCGGCATGTGCACGGCGCACCGGCCTCCCACGGCCGCGTCATCGCCGGTGCTGCTCATGCCTGCCTCCGTCCACTTGTGCTGCGGGCAACCCGACTGCGGGCATCGGCCACCCGGACAGCCACTCCTGACGGTAGGCAGTCCCCTATGACCCGTCAACGATCGCCACGCCGGGTCAGACAAACCACATCACTCAGGAGAGTGGTTTTTCGTGCCCCTAGTGTGGGTAGATGGACGGTTTTTGGCAAAACGGTCGGCCACATGGCCGCACGGCCGGTCCCCGCTACTGCGGACCGCTGCCCCCGAAGTCCTCGGGCGACACCTGGTCGAGGAACTCGCGGAACTTCTCGACCTCGTCCTCCTGCTCGTCCGGGATCGCGATGCCCGCCTCGGCGAGCACCTCCTCGCTCCCGTAGATCGGCGTGCCGGTGCGCAGCGCCAGCGCTATGGCGTCGGACGGCCGGGCGCTCACCTCGACCCCGCCGGAGAACACCAGCTCGGCGTAGAACACGCCCTCCCGCAGGTCGGTGATCCGCACCTCGGTGAGCTGCTGGCCGAGCGCCTCCAGGACGTCCTTGAAGAGGTCGTGCGTCAACGGGCGCACCGGCGTCATGCCCTGCTGGGCGAAGGCGATCGCGGTCGCCTCGCCGGGGCCGATCCAGATCGGCAGGTAGCGATCTCCCCCGACCTCCCGCAGCAGCACGATCGGCTGGTTGGAAGGCATCTCCACTCGGACACCCACGACGTCGAGCTCATTCACACACGCAACCCTATGGCTCCGCTCCCGGATATGAAAGCGCAGAGCCGACGCCGCTGGTCAGCGCGGTGCAGCCGGTGCCGCCGGAATACCACGGCCGCTATCCGCGGGATCGCAGACCGGCCTGGACCATCGCCGCGTGCAGCCGCACCGACAGGGTCGCGAGTTCCCGGGCGGTGGCCTCCGCGTGCGCCCTGGTCTGCGGGTTCCGGTGCCGGCGCAGCGGCGCCACCACCTGCTCCACCAGCGCGATCTCGCGGTCCGCCGCGGCCTTCATGGCGCGCAGGTGCCGGGGTTCCAGGCCGTACCGGCCGAGCTCCGCGACCAGTCGGGCCACCTGGAGCGCCTCGCCGTCGTAGCCGCCGTCCGGGCCCGCGGCGACCAGCCCGTAGGACTCCCACTCGGCCAGCTCGGGTTCCCCCGCCTCGGCCGCCGCGAGCAGCTCGGCACGCCCCAGCCGGACGCCGGAGGGCACCTCGCCGGCGGCCACCAGCTCCCGGTCCGCCTCCTCCAGCGGCCCGGGCCGGGTGTCGGCGGCGGAGGGCAGCGCGGGAGGGTTCTCGCCGCGCTCGATCGCGTCCAGGTGCTCCCGGATCACCCGCAGCGGCAGGTAGTGGTCCCGCTGCATGCGCAGGACGTAGGCCAACCGCTCGACGTCGGCCGGGCTGAACTTGCGGTACCCCGAGGGCGTGCGCTGCGGCTCGACCAGCCCCTCCGCCTCCAGGAAGCGGATCTTGGAGATGGTGACCTCGGGGAAGTCGTCGCGCAGGAAGGCCAGCACCGCGCCGATGCTCAGCAGTTCGTCACCGCCGCGCCGCCGCCCGGCGGGCCGCTCGCTCCGGAGCGGCTGCCGCGGGCCCGCGACCACCCCGCGCCCGCCGCGGTCCGCCTGCGGACCGGACGGGGTGGGGGTGGCCGCCCCGAGAGAAGAGGAAGGGGTATTCGTATTCACTCGGGCTCCTGCCGACGTCGCTTTCAGTACCCCCGGTTGTGGCCGGCGAAGAACACCAGCCGGTACTTCCCGATCTGCACCTCGTCGCCGTTGTTCAGCGACACCTCGTCGATCCGCTCCCGGTTCACGTAGGTGCCGTTGAGGCTGCCCACGTCCGCGACGCTGAAGCCGGCCTGGGTGCGGCGGAACTCCACGTGGCGGCGCGAGACCGTGACGTCGTCCAGGAAGATGTCACCCTGCGGGTGACGACCCGCCGTGGTGATGTCCGAGTCCAGCAGGAAGCGGCTGCCGGAGTTCGGACCGCGCTGCACGATCAGCAGGGCCGAGCCCGGCGGCAGCGCGTCGATCGCCGACAGCACCTCGGCCGACAGGGCCGGCGTGGCGCCGGTGCCGGTCGTGGTGGTGGGGTCGTACGACTCCAGGCCGGAGATGGAGATGGTCGACGTGGTCTCCGCCGCCCCCTCCGGGAGCAGGCCGCCGCGCAGCGCCGTGCCGCAGTTGGAACAGAACCGGGCCGAGGCCGGGTTCTGGTTGCCGCACCTGGGGCACGGAGTGGGGCCAGCCATGTTCACAGCCTCCTGGCGCGGCACACCCGACGGGTTGTGCCCGGCGTACGGATCCGGGGCAAACCCTCCACCAGAGGTTGAGGGTCCTGACGGGAAACCTATGCGCGGCTCGCCGGAGGGGTCAACCGACGCGCCGTAGCCCGCCGGATTCCCCGCGTACTGGGCGGCGCCGCCGTCCCGGTACAGCTGCTGACCTGCGTACGGCGCGGCCTCGGGGGCCGGACGCATGCCCGGCACTGCGGGCTCGTCCTCCGGTCGGCGGTGACGCGCGGTGGGCGCCTCGACGGCGGCCGCGTCACGGCCCTTGTTGCGACCGAACAACTTCGAGAAGAAACTCACGGGCGAATCCCCTTGCGTGTGACAGACCCGCCCGCGGGGCAGGGTGAGAACCTCGGACATGCTGCGAGCCCGGTCGTTGCGGCTCGGGATCGCCGGAGCGGTACTCCGGCGGTCGGTACTGCGGTTGTTGCTCCGGAGCGTACTGGTGCGAACCAGTCTCGCCCATGTGACGGCGGCGTCCCCCGGCGGGTGCCGCCCGCCCTTGACGGGCCGTTCGTCGGGCGCCCCGTCACTTCGGAGCCGGCTTGGCGTACTGCGGCGACTTCGGGTCCACGAGGGCGTCGACGACCACCTTCTGCTGCTGGGCGATCGTCGCCCGCGCCTGGTGGCTCTCCAGCGTGCGGACGACACCTCCCGGGATGTTCAGCGCGGGTGTCAGATCCTGCGGGTTCCCCACGACCGTGAAGCGGTAGGGCTGCGAGACCTTCTTCCCGTCGATCTGCACTCCACCGCCCGACAGGTCGGTGAAGTAGGTGTTGACCACCACGCGCACGTCGTTGATCTGAATCGCCTCCGCCCCCGCCGCTCGAAGTTCTTGCAGGGTGTCCAGCAGCATATCTGCCTTCACCTGCCCTTGGGGATCATCGACCGTGAGTACGATGCCCGGACCAGTGGCTTTGACGGTACCGGCGAGCACACCGAGCTCCGTCACCTTCTTCCTGGTCTGCTCCTGGGCCTCCTTGGCCTGGTTGGAGCTGTTCTCCAACTTCGCCAGGGACTGCTCCAGCTCCGCCTTCTCCTGCTGGAGACGCTGCTGACGGCTGTCCAGTTCGTCGAGGATCCGCACCAGGTCCTCCTGGCGGGCCCCGCGCAGCTGGCTGTGGTGGTCGTTGGTCGACCGCACCTGGATCGCCAGCCCCAGGCCGAGCGAGAACAGCAGCAGCGCCACCACCAGCTGCCCGCGCGACAGCCGCGGCGGCCAGAGCGCCGCCTTCAGTCGCCGCCGGCCGGTGTTCCGGTCCGAAGCGGGCTCGGGCTCGGGCGCCGCTTCCGGCTCGACCTCGGGCTCGGACTTGGGCTCGGACTCGGCGCCAGGCGCGGGTACCGGCTCGGGCTTCGCCTCGGCGACGGGCCCGGCCTTCGCCTCCGGCTTCGTCCCGGCTTTCGTCACGGCTTTCGTCCCGGCCACGGGTGCCGGCCCGACGACCTTCGTGAGCCGCAGCGTCGGCTCGGGCGCCGGATCGGCCTCAAGCTCAGCCTTAGCGTCAGACTTCTCCTCCGGGGCCTCCTCGGCGGCGGTCCCCGCGGCCGCCCCGGCGGCCACGGCCGGCTCCTCCGAGCCTTCCGTACCGGACTCCCCGTCCGCCTCCGGCCCGGGGGCGCCCACGGCCTTCTCGGCGGGCTTCACAGCCGCCTCGACGTCGACGGCCTCCCGAGGTTCCCCGCCCGGCTTCCCGGCGGCCGGACCGACCGCCGCCGCCTCCGGCTCCTCCGCCACCGCCTCCTCGCGGCGCGGCTCAGGCACGGAAGACATGACGCCGGATCGCGGCCGCGTTGGAGAAGATGCGGATGCCGAGCACGACGACCACACCGGTGGACAGCTGCGAGCCGACCCCCAGCTGGTCACCGAGGAAGACGATCAGTGCCGCGACCACCACGTTCGACAGGAACGAGACGATGAACACCTTGTCGTTGAAGATCCCGTCGAGCATCGCCCGGACACCGCCGAACACGGCGTCCAGCGCCGCCACCACCGCGATCGGCAGGTAGGGCACGACGGCGTCCGGCACCTCGGGTTGGACGAAGAGGCCGACGACCACCCCGATCACAAGACCCAGTACGGCAATCACGGTCTGGCTGCTCCTGTCCCTGTCGTGGTCTTGGTGGGTCCGGTCGACGGACGCCGCTTGGTGGTGGGAGTGCCGCCTGGCCCGGCCGACGAGGCCGATGCGGAGGACGGGGCCGATGGTGAGACGGACGCGGCGGGGCTCTCCTGGGTTCCGGCTCCGGTCGGCGGCGTACCGCCCGGAGTCGTCGGGGAGGCCGCGGGCGAGGTCTCGGGCGTCACCGGCTGCGCTGTCCGCAGCGTCACCCCCACCGCCGCCGGCAGCGTCAGGTTCTTCTGCACGGAGAGCGTCGACTTGATGCCGTACTGCTCCTGGAGCAGCCGCAGGTACTGCCCGGCCATGTCCTTCTCGAAGGCGGTGAGGAGCTTCGAGCCGTCCCCGACCGCCTGGATGCTGTACGGCGGCACCAGCGGCCGGTTGTCCACCAGCACCGCCTCGCCGGCGGCCCGGATCGCGGACAGCGCGGTCAGCCGCTGACCGTTGATCGCGATCGCCTCGGCCCCGGATCCCCAGAGGCCGTTCACCACCAGCTGCAGGTCACGGTCCCGCAGCCGTCCGCTGTTGGAGAAGCCCTGCCCGGCCCGCGGGTCGACGTTGCCGCCGGCGCCCGTGCCCGTGGCGTCCTCCAGGACCAGCTTCAGGCCCGGCCCGGCGACCGGGCCGAGGCCCACGGCCCCGCTGAGCCCGCCGGGATCGCCGTCCCCCGAGGCGAGCGCCTGCTGCTGGGTGCTGTCGACCTTGAGCCGCAGCTCCTGCACCTGCTTCTGCAACTGGTCGGCCGAGGTGTTGCTGTCGTTGATCCGGTGGATCAGCGCGTCCCGCTCCTTGGCCAGCGACGGCTCGGCCTTGTGGGCGTTCACGGCGCCCACCGTCACCACCCCGCCGACCAGCGCCAGCCCGGCGCCGAGCGTGAGCAGTCCCTGCCAGGTGCCGGGTATCCGGCTGTCGCGGGCTCCGCCGCGCGCGGCGGCCGCCTCCGCATAGCCCTCGTCGAGGCTGTGGTCCATCACATTGGTCAGCAAGGACATCGAGGCGTCCGGACGGTTGTACCGTCCGTTCGGGGCACTCGGTGTCGGCGTCGCTGGCATGGAGACCATCGTCCCACGCCGCCGACGGGCCCCGTGCACGGCCCCTGAGCTGCACACACGCTGCACACATGACGGAAAGTGACGGATTGTTCCGAATAGTGTGAAAACGGACAGCGGGGCGCACGGATCACACCGCGCGCCCCGCCGTTCGAGGCAGTTCCGAGCCTCAGGCAGTGCTCAGCCCCGGACGCTCACCGCCCCGCTCCGTCGACCACGGCCGCCCACTCGTCCAGCAGCGCCTCGGTGGCCTCGTCGTCCGGGCCCTCCGCCCACAGGTGGGTGACCGCCTCGGCCGGGTCCGGCAGCACCAGCGTCCACCGCCCGTCGGCCTCGACCACCCGGACGCCGTCGGTGGTGTCCAGCCGACGGCTGCCGGCTGCCTCCACCACCGAGCGCATGACCATGCCCTTGGCCGCCCACGGCGTCGCGATGTCCCGGCGCCGGATGTGCGCCTGCGGAATCCGCGCGTCGATCTGGCTCAGCGTGAGCTGGGTCCGCGCCACCAGGCCGACCAGCCGGACGAACGCCGCGGCGCCGTCCAGCACCCCGCTGAACTCGGGCACCACGAAACCGCCGCGCCCGTCCCCGCCGAACACCGTGCCCTCGGCGGAGGCCGCCTTCGCGAGGTCGTCCGGCGTCGTCGTGGTCCAGATGACCTGGGTGCCGTGGTACGCCGCGACCTGCTCGGCGATCCGGGTCGTGGTCACCGGCAGTGCCACCTGCCCGCTGCGCCGCTCGGCCGCGACCAGGTCCAGCAGCACCAGCAGCGCCCGGTCGTCGTCGATCACCCGGCCGAGCTCGTCCACGAACGCGACGCGCTCTCCCACCGGGTCGAACCGGACGCCGAAGGCCGCCCGCGAGGAGGCGACCAGCTCGCCCAGCCTGGCCAGCCCGGCCCTGCGCTCCTCCGCGTCCTCCGTCGGCCTGGCCTCGTCCAGCCCGGTGGAGACGGTCAGCGCCTCCACCCCGAGCCGGCCGAGGATGCTCGGCAGGACCAGGCCCGCGCTGCCGTGCGCGGTGTCCACGACCACCTTCAGCCCGGCCTCCCGGACCCCGGTGGTGTCCACCGTCCGCAGCAGGTTGCCCGCGTAGGAGTCGAAGACGCTGGACGGGAAGGTCAGGTCCCCGATCTCCCCCGGGAACGCCCGCCGGTACTCCTGACGTGCGTAGACCCGGTCCAGCTTGCGCTGGCCCGCCTGCGAGAGGTCCGCCCCGCGCTCGTCGAAGAAGAGGATGTCCAGCGAGTCCGGCACACCCGGCGTGGTCCGCAGGAAGATCCCGCCGGCGCTCCCCCGGGCCGTGTGCTGCCGGGCCACCGGCATGGGCACGTTCTCCAGGTCGCGGACGTCGATCGCGGAGGTCTGGAGCCCCGAGATCATCGCCCGTTTGAGCGCACGCGCACCACGCGAGTGGTCACGCGCGATGGTGACGGTGGCGCCCTTCTTCAGCGTCGTCGCGTACGCCCCCGCCAGCCGCACGGCCAGCTCCGGGGTGATCTCGACGTTCAGGATGCCCGAGACGCCGCGCACCCCGAACAGGTGCTCCTGGCCGCGCGACTCCCAGATCACCGAGGTGTTGACGACGGCGCCGGCCTCGATGGTCTTGAACGGGTAGACCCGGACGTTCGCCCCGATGATCGACTCCTCGCCGACCAGGCACTCGTCCCCGATCACCGCGCCGTCCTCGATCCGCGCGGCCCGCATCACATCGGTGTTCTTGCCGACCACGCAGCCCCGCAGGTTGCTCTGCGGCCCGACGTAGACGTTGTCGTGCACCACCGCCTTGTGCAGGAACGCGCCGCGCTTGACGACCACGTTGCTGCCCAGCACGGTGTGCTCGCGGATCTCCACCCCGGCCTCGACCTTGGCGTAGTCCCCGATGTACAGCGGCCCGCGCAGCACCGCGTCCGGGTCCACCTCGGCACCCTCGGCGACCCAGACGCCCGGGGAGATCTCGAATCCGTCCAGCTCGACGTCGACCTTCCCCTCCAGGACGTCGGCCTGGGCCTTGCCGTAGCTCTCGTGGGTGCCCACGTCCTCCCAGTAGCCCTCGGCGACGTAGCCGTAGACCCGCTTGCCCTCCTTCAACAGCTGTGGGAAGACGTCACTCGACCAGTCGACGGACTCACCCGCCGCCACGTAGTCGAAGACCTCGGGCTCCATCACGTAGATACCGGTGTTCACCGTGTCGGAGAAGACCTGCCCCCAGGTCGGCTTCTCCAGGAAACGCTCGACCCTCCCCTCGTCGTCCGTGATCGTGATGCCGAACTCCAGTGGATTCGGCACTCTCGTGAGACAGACGGTGACCAGAGCGTTCTTGCTGCGGTGAAAGTCGATCAATTCCGAGAGATCGAAGTCGGTCAGCGCGTCACCGGAGATCACCAGAAAGGAATCGTCCTTGAGCGCGTCCTCGGCGTTCTTGACACTCCCCGCAGTGCCCAGTGGCGTCTCCTCGTGGGCATAGGTCAGATGCATGCCCAGCTCTTCGCCGTCACCGAAATAGTTCTTGACCAGCGACGCCAGGAACTGCACGGTGACGACGGTGTCGGAGAGGCCGTGCCGCTTCAGCAGCCGAAGCACGTGCTCCATGATCGGCCTATTGGCGACCGGAAGCAGCGGCTTCGGCATGCTGGAGGTCATCGGGCGGAGTCGGGTGCCCTCGCCCCCTGCCATTACAACGGCTTTCATTACGGGTGCGTCCTCCTTCGCGGTGGTGGACCAACAGGTCCATCAAAGCGTTCCAGAAGGTTCTCTACCCGGAAGGTATCGTCCGACGCACCGATGAGGCGTGGGGCTTCTCTCAGATCACGTCTCAGACTGTGGACGCGGAGCCCGCGGTGCTGGCCCGGACGATCCGCCGCGCCTGAACCGCGTAAAGAATCGCGGCCCACCAGTACAGCGTCGTCCCCCACCAGATGAACGCCCAGCTCACCACCTCGGCCGGCCGGGCGATCCAGCTGTCCACGCTGCCGAGCAGCAGAAGCGGAAAGGCGTACATCAGATTGAAGGTCGCCGCCTTGCCCAGGAAACTCACCTGGAGCGGTCCGTAGCCGTGCCGGTTCAGAATCGGCAGCAGCGCGGCGATGAATACCTCACGGGCCAACAGGATCGCGGTGAGCCACCACGGCAGAATCTCACGCCAGGTCAATCCGACCAGCGTGGACAGCACATAGAGCCGGTCGGCCAACGGATCGAGCAGCTGCCCCACCCGGCTGATCTGCCCCCACCGCCGGGCGAGCTTCCCGTCCAGGTAGTCGCTGATCCCGCTCAGCATCAGGATCAACAGCGCCCAACCGTCATTGTTGGGCCCGTCGAACACCGGCCACAGGATGAGCCAGAGAAAGAGCGGAACACCGACCAGCCGGCCCATGCTCAGCATGTTGGGGATGGTGAGGACGCGATCGGTCTGGACCCGCGTCTCCTGGACCTCCACCCGGGGGCCTCCTGTCCCGTACTACGACAATTGCATGTTGACCCTACAACAGAGAAGCCCCCGACCGGTTCACCCGGCGGGGGCTTCTCTAGAATAATTGTTCGGCGGCGTCCTACTCTCCCACAGGGTCCCCCCTGCAGTACCATCGGCGCTGTAAGGCTTAGCTTCCGGGTTCGGAATGTAACC
>NZ_JBHXEM010000090.1:0-37386 GCF_042724755.1 Kitasatospora sp. NPDC127067
GTGCGGGGCAGGCTCAGATGAGGCCCAGCTCCTGGACCGCGTCGCGCTCCTCGGTCAGCTCCTTGACCGAGGCGTCGATGCGGGCGCGCGAGAAGTCGGAGATCTCCAGGCCCTGGACGATCTCGAACTTGCCGTCCTTGGTGGTGACGGGGAAGGAGGAGATCAGGCCCTCCGGAACGCCGTAGGAGCCGTCGGAGACGACACCCATGGAGGTCCAGTCGCCCTCGGCGGTGCCGTTGACCCAGGTGTGGACGTGGTCGATGGCGGCGTTGGCGGCCGAGGCGGCCGAGGAGGCGCCGCGGGCGTCGATGATGGCGGCACCGCGCTTGGCGACGGTGGGGATGAACTCACCCTCCAGCCAGGCCAGGTCGCTGCCGACGGCCTCGAAGGCCGGCTTGCCGGCGATCTCGGCCTGGAAGATGTCCGGGTACTGGGTCGCGGAGTGGTTGCCCCAGATGGTGACGCGCTTGATGTCGGAGACCACGGCGCCGGTCTTGGAGGACAGCTGGCCGACGGCGCGGTTGTGGTCCAGGCGGGTCATCGCGGTGAAGCGCTCGGCCGGGACGTCCGGGGCGTTGCGCTGGGCGATCAGGGCGTTGGTGTTGGCCGGGTTGCCGACGACCAGGACCTTGATGTCGTCCGCGGCGTTGTCGTTGATGGCCTTGCCCTGCGGGCCGAAGATGCCGCCGTTGGCCGACAGCAGGTCGCCGCGCTCCATGCCCGCGGTGCGCGGACGGGCGCCGACCAGCAGCGCGACGTTGGCGCCGTCGAAGGCCACGTTCGGCTGGTCCGTGATCGTGATGTCGCGCAGCAGCGGGAAGGCGCAGTCGACGAGCTCCATGGCGGTGCCCTCGGCGGCCTTGAGGCCCTGCGGGATCTCCAGGAGGCGCAGGTTCACCGGCACGTCGGCACCGAGCAGGTGGCCCGAGGCGATGCGGAAGAGCAGCGCGTAGCCGATCTGGCCGGCTGCTCCGGTGATGGTGACGTTGACGGGGGTGCGGGTCATTTCTACCTTCTCCAGCAAATCGCCAGGCGCCCCAGGCACACCGGCACTGGAGCCAGGATGATCTCTCTCGACGTCGAGAGACCGGCGTCAGGTTATCGCAAAGGGAAGCGTATCCCCGGTGTCCCGGCGTGGCTGATGCGTCACAGAAGCAAGGCGGCCCCCGCCCGGGCCCTGGATTTCCACGGGACCGGGCGGGGGCCGTCGCAGGCCCCGCGGATCAGTGCCTGGGCCGGCCCATCAGCTGGCCGATGTTGTCGAGCAGCGGGATCTGCAGCCACGGGTTCGGCTGCGCCACCAGGGTCAGCAGCACGATCGAGATGCCCAGGAAGCTCAGCACGATCACGTCGGTGAAGCGGCTGCGCACCGCCAGCATCCCGACCTCGGGCAGCACCAGCCGCAGCACCGCGCCGAGCAGCACGCCGCAGCCGAGGATCAGCAGCCCGTACTTGAACCCGTCCTTGAAGTCGGCGAACCAGGTGACCGCGAGGCCGGCGCCGACGACCAGCAGGACCAGCGTGATCGGCCACTGCCGCACCGGCAGCGCGTGCTCGCGTCCGAGGGCCGCGGAGGCGCCCTCGGGCGGCAGGGTGCCGGTCGTCCTGACCGGCCTGCGGCGGGACCGTGCCGGTCGCGGTTCAGTCATGCTCGCCGTCCCTGGGGTGTCAGATGCCGGCGCGGCGCTCGGCCGCCTCGACGATGTTGTTGAGCAGCATCGCGCGGGTCATCGGGCCCACGCCGCCGGGGTTCGGGGAGATCCAGCCGGCCACCTCGGCCACCCCCGGGTGCACGTCGCCGACGATCTTGCCCTCGCTGCGGCTGACGCCCACGTCCAGCACCGCCGCGCCCGGCTTGACGTCCTCCGGCTTGACCAGGTGCGGCACGCCGGCGGCGGCCACGATGATGTCGGCCTTGCGCAGGTGGGCGCCGAGGTCCCGGGTGCCGGTGTGGCACAGGGTGACGGTGGCGTTCTCGCTGCGGCGGGTCAGCAGCAGGCCGATCGAGCGGCCGACGGTGATGCCGCGGCCGACCACGACCACCTCGGCGCCGTTGATCTCGACGTCGTGGCGGCGCAGCAGCTCGACGATGCCGAGCGGGGTGCACGGCAGCGGGCCCTCGATGCCCAGGGCGAGCCGGCCGAGCGAGGTCGGGTGCAGGCCGTCGGCGTCCTTGTCCGGGTCCATCAGCTCCAGGACCGGGTTCTGGTCCAGGCCCTTGGGCAGCGGCAGCTGGACGATGTAGCCGGTGCAGGACGGGTCGGCGTTGAGCTCGCGGACGACGTTCTCGACGTCCTCCTGGGTGGCGGTGGCGGGCAGCTCGCGCTGGATCGAGGCGATGCCGACCTCGGCGCAGTCCTTGTGCTTGCCGTTCACGTACCAGCGGCTGCCCGGGTCGTCGCCGACCAGGACGGTGCCGAGGCCGGGCGTGACGCCCTTCGCCTTGAGGACCGCCACGCGGGCGGCGAGTTCGGACTTGATCGCGGCGGCGGTGGCCTTGCCATCGAGAATCTGGGCAGTCATGACCCCATTCTCCCGGATCGCCGGGGGTCTCCGTACCGAGGGCGTCCGACCGCTGCCGCCACGCTCGCGGGCGCGCTTGCGGGCCCGGTCCCGGGCGCGGTCCGGGGCGCGGCTCCGGCCCGGTCCCGGGCAGGCCTCCGGGGTGGACGAACGGGTGAACGGACGGGTACGAAGGTCCGACGCACGTTGCGGTTGCGCCACAGTCTTGACGCGGCACGCGGAACCGGCTGGACAGGGCGCCGCCGTCCGGATGACGATAAGCGCGCATTCCCGCCGCGATACCGGCCCGGTGACGGGCCGACGGACCCCGCGGCGGGGCGTACCCGGGGGAAAGAGCCAGTGAGCCGACCACAGCAGAACGAGCAGTCCGACCGCGGGGGCACCGTTCCGCCCGCGCCGTACCCGTCGGCCGCCTCGCACCCCTGACGCTCACCACGCTGCGAGCCGCGGCGCCCGTCACCGCCGCCGGGCCGTTCCCCGCTCCGCCGACGTCCCCCTCGGCCGGTGACCCGACTCACCGACCGGGACCGTCGGCGTCCCGTCCCCGCGTCCCCGTAACTGCCCGGAGGCATCCATGACGTACCCGCCCGACCCGAACAACCCGTACGGCCAGCCGCCGGCCGCCCCGGGCTACGGCTACCCGCAGCAGGCCCCGCCGCAGGCCGCCCCGGGCTACGGCTACCCGCAGCAGGCCCCGGCCTACGGGTACGCGCCGATGGTCCCGCCGTCCATGCCGGGCCTGATGACCACCGCCCGGGTGCTGCTGTTCATCGTCGGCGGCGTCCAGACGCTCGCCGCGATCTCCTACGTGATCATCGGGGCGGCGGCCAAGGACGTCACCAACGCCGCCAGCCGGACCACCAGCGACGACAACCCGTTCACCGCGCTCGGCGACGCCGCCGCCGGTGTCCTGCTCGTCGTCGGCGTGCTGTTCGGGCTGTTCGCCGCGCTCTCCATCACGCTCGGCGTGAAGTTCGGCAAGGGCGGCAACGCCGTCCGCGTCACCACCATCGTGTACGGCTCGCTGGGTGCCCTGGTCGGCCTGCTGATCCTGCTCGGCGCCATCTCCGGCGGCACCGCGGTCGGCCTGGTGATGGCCCTGCTCTGGCTGGCGATCAGCATCATCTGGATCACCGCCATGTGCGTCCAGGACGGCGTCAACTGGTTCAACCGGCCGCGTTACTGACCGGCCCGCACGAACGACGCAGAGCGGCCCGGCTCCCTCCTCGGAGGGGGCCGGGCCGCTCTGTCGTGCCGTCACACCGTCACGCCGTCGGCGGGACCGGTGGAATCGGCGGGATCAGTGGAAGAAGTGCCGCGCGCCGGTGAAGTACATGGTCACGCCGGCCTCGGCGGCCGCCGCGACGACCTCCTCGTCCCGGATCGAGCCGCCGGGCTGGACGATCGCCCTGACACCGGCCGCGATCAGGATCGCCGGGCCGTCCGCGAACGGGAAGAAGGCGTCCGAGGCCGCGTAGGCGCCCTTGGCGCGCTCGCCGGCCCGCTCGACCGCGAGCTTGCAGGAGTCCACCCGGTTGACCTGGCCCATGCCGACGCCGACCGAGGCGCCGTCCTTGGCCAGCAGGATCGCGTTGGACTTGACGGCCCGACAGGCGCGCCAGGCGAAGGCCAGCTCGGCCAGCTCGTCGGCGGCCAGCGCCTCACCGCTGGCGAGGGTCCAGTTCGCCGGGTCGTCGCCCTCGGCGTGCACCCGGTCGGCGTCCTGGAGCAGCACGCCGCCGGAGATCGGGCGCACCTCCTGGCGGTTGGCCGGGGCCTCGGGGGCCAGCAGCACCCGCAGGTTCTTCTTGCGGGTGAGCACCTCCAGGGCGCCCTCCTCGTAGCCGGGGGCCACCACGACCTCGGTGAAGATCGGGGCGATCTGCTCGGCCAGCGCGACGGTGACCGGGCGGTTGACGGCGATCACGCCGCCGTACGCGGAGACCGGGTCGCACTCGTGCGCCTTGCGGTGCGCCTCGGCTACGTCGGCGCCGGTCCCGATGCCGCACGGGTTGGCGTGCTTGATGATCGCGACGGCCGGCTCGGCGTGGTCGTAGGCGGCGCGGCGGGCGGCGTCGGTGTCGACGTAGTTGTTGTACGACATCTCCTTGCCGTGCAGCTGCTGCGCGCCGGCCAGACCTCCCGTGCCGTCGCTGTAGAGCGCGGCGCCCTGGTGCGGGTTCTCGCCGTAGCGCAGCACGTTCTGCCGCTCCCAGGTCGAGCCGAGGAACTCGGGGAAGTGCTCGTCGCTGGGGGCGTAGCCGTCCTCGAACCAGGAGGCGACGGCCACGTCGTAGGCGGCGGTGTGGGCGAACGCGGCACCGGCCAGGCGCTTGCGGGTGGCCAGGTCGAAGCCGCCCTCCTGCGCCGCCTCCAGCACGTCGCCGTAGCGGGCCGGGTCGACCACCACGGCCACCGAGGGGTGGTTCTTGGCGGCGGCGCGGACCATGCTCGGGCCGCCGATGTCGATCTGCTCGACGCACTCGTCCGGGGTGGCGCCGGAGGCGACGGTGGCCTTGAACGGGTAGAGGTTCACGACGACCAGGTCGAAGGGCTCGACGCCGAGCTCGGCCAGCTGGGCGCGGTGCGACTCCAGCCGCAGGTCGGCCAGCACGCCGGCGTGCACCCGGGGGTGCAGCGTCTTCACGCGCCCGTCCAGGCACTCCGGGAAGCCGGTCAGCTCGGAGACCTCGGTCACCGGGACACCGGCGGCGGCGATCCGGCCGGCGGTGGAGCCGGTGGAGACGATGGCGACCCCGGCGGCGTGCAGGCCCTGGGCCAGCTCCTCCAGACCGGTCTTGTCGTACACGCTGATCAGCGCGCGACGGATCGGACGGACGTTCTCCGAAACGGGCGTGGTGGAGCTGGCACTCATGCCGGAATCCATACCTTTCGGTCCTCGATGCGGTGACCTTCGCGGGCCAGCCGGCCCACGACGTCGACGAGCAACTGGCGCTCGACAGTCTTGATGCGCTCGTGCAGCGCTTCGCCGCCATCGGCGTGGTCGGCGTCGACGACCTCGACGACGCCCTGCGCGATGATCGGCCCGGTGTCCACGCCGGAGTCGACCAGGTGGACGGTGCAGCCGGTGACCTTCACGCCGTACGCGAGCGCGTCGGTGACGCCGTGGGCGCCGGGGAAGGAGGGCAGCAGCGCGGGGTGGGTGTTGACGGTCCGCCCGGCGAAGGCGGCGATGAACTCGGGGCCGAGGATCTTCATGAAACCGGCCGTGACCACCAGGTCCGGCTGGTACTCGGCGACGGAGGCGGTCAGCGCGCGGTCCCAGGCGGCCCGGTCCGGGTGGTCCTTCACCCGGTGGACGAAGGTCGGCAGGCCCGCCTTCCCGGCGCGCTCCAGGCCCGCGATCCCGTCCCGGTCCGCGCCGACGGCGAGGATCTCGGCGCCGTAGGCCGGGTCGGCGACGGCGTCGATCAGCGCCTGCAGGTTGGTGCCGGAGCCGGAGACCAGCACCACCAGGCGGGCCGGTCCGGGCGTACGGGGCGGGAAGTGCTGGGCGGGGGCGGCGGCCACTGCGCGTCTCTCCGTAGGTCGGGCGCCGTCCGCTGGTACGTCCACCGGTGGTGGGGCCACTACGAACGGCAGGTCGAGCGAGGGGGAACTCCAGGGAAATCCGCCGCGACGCGGGCCCCGGGGAACCTCTGTGGGCTGCTGACCGTCACCACGATAACGGCTGGTCGGAGGGCCTCCGCACCCTCCCGGCGGCGCTACGCGCGTAGTTGAGACGGGGATCTCCTCCGGCCCACCGCACCGGAGTTGCCCCGGACCGCACCGGCCCCGGCGTCCCCGCCCGCCCCGCGGCACCGGGCCGCCGGTGGCCCCACGGACGACTGCGGGATCATTGGGGGCGCGGGAGACCGCTCCGACGCGAGAACCTCCGAACGAGCCCCGACCGAGAAGGAATGGCTGAACCCATGAGCAGCGGCGACGACACCGGCGAGCGCAACCCCTTCGCGCCGCCGCCGGCGGATGCCCCGGACCAGCCGTGGCAGCCGCGCAGCCCCTGGGCCGGCGGAGGTCACGGCTCCGACGGCCAAGCGGGCCCCACCGGGCAGGGCGGCCCCACCGGGCAGGGCGGCACCGACGGCAGGGGCGGCGAGCGTCCGCAGCTGCCGCCGCAGTGGGGCCCCGGCGACGGCCGCACCGGCCAGCGACCGCCGTCCCCGCAGCCGCCCCGGCTCGACCTCGCCGATCCGGCCCACCGCAAGGCCCGCAACGCGGCGCTGGCCGGGCCGTTCGCCCTGGTCTGCCTGTTCGCGGGGTTCCACTGGATCGCCCTGCTGATCGGGGCGCTCGGCGTCGTCTGGGGCGTCGGCGCGCTGCGGACCCGGCGGCCCGCCCCGGCCGCCACCGTCGCCGGGCCGGCCGGGCCGCTCCCCGCGGCCCCCGCCCCGAACCCGCTCACCCCGGCGGCCCTCGCCGGCATCCTGACCGGTGCGATGACCATCGTGGTCGCGACCTCGGTGATCGGCCTCGGGTACCACTACCGCGACTACGTCACCTGCGTCCAGGACTCGCTGACCAGCGTCGGCGCCCAGAACTGCGACCGGTACGCGCCGCAGTGGTACGTGGACTTCACCGGGAACACCGAGTAGCCGGACCTCCGGGTCCCCCGGTCGCCCCGGCCCCGGTCAGTGGTCGAGGCCCGGTCGGTCGTCGAGGCCCGCGCGGTCGTCCGGGTCCCGCCCGTCGGGGCCCGGTCCGCCGGAGGCGGGCCCGGCACCCGGCTCCGAAAGCCGCAGCACGAGAGCGTACGTACGGGCGCGCAGCCCCAGCGCACCCCGGCGGGCCTGGCGCGCGAGCCGGGCGTACACGCCCACACCGTCCGCCGGGCCCAGCATCCGGTACCGGACCAGCAACGCGCCCGGGACGGCGACCAGTACGATCCAGCCCGCCGCCGCCGGACCCGTCCACGGCAGCGGCCCCACCCACGCCAGCCGCTCCCCCGCCAGCGCCCCGCCGGAGAGCCGGCCCAGCACCGCCGCCCCGACCCCGACCCACAGCGCCGCCGCCAGCGCGGCCACCACCGTCGCGGCCGGCGTCCAGGGCTCGGGCCGCTCCCCGGCCCCCGCCCCGGAGACCGGCAGCCGCCGGCCCGCCGCCGCACGGCCCAGCAGCACCGCCGGCACCACCCCGGCCAGCAGCGGCAGGACCGACACCGCGAGCCGCCAGCCGCCCGGCCCGTCCGCCGGCAGCAGGGCGAACAGCGGGAACTCGGGCACCGGGCCCAGCACCGCACCGGTCGGCGACACCACCGTCCCGGCGCCGAGCGCGAAGCCCGGCCCCAACGCGTACGCCGCCCCCCACAGCACCGCGTTCGGCAGCAGCGCCAGCGCGAGCAGCACCAGCCCCAGCAGCGCGACGGGCCCGCCGCCGAGCAGCGCCATCCCACGCCCACTGCCCGCCACCGCGTCCAGCACCGCCGAGAACACCACCAGCAGACCGCCCACCGCGACCAGCCCGGCCCCGGCCGCCAGCGCCGCGGCCCGTACCACCGGCGCACCGTCGACCGGGCGGTACGGCGGCGGGAGGCGGTCCAGCGGGGAGTCGACCGGCACGTCGAGGACGGCCACCGAGCGGGCCCCCGCAGCCGTCGCCAGGCCCGCCACCAGCGCCACCACCAGCACGTCCAGCAGCACCCGGCTGCGGAACGGCCCGGTGGCCGCGCAGTGCAGCGCCACCGCGAAGGCCACCGCGCAGTACCCCGCCCACATCGCCACCGGACCGCCCCAGCGCGGGCGCGGCCCGCGCCGCGCGGCCACCCTGGCGGCCGCCCGGTAGAGCCGGACCACGGCCAGGGCGCCGAGCAGCAGCGGAGTGACCGTCAGCGGGGCGTCCGCCGGCCCGCGCAGCAGCGGCGCTCCGTGCCCCAGCAGCCAGAGCGCCCCCGCCAACCGGGTGACAACGGCCGCGTCGTCGTCCGCGTACGGCGTCGCCACCCAGAGCCCGAGCACCGGCGCCCCGACCACCGCCAGGCCGACCAACGCCGTCCGCACACCCGCCAACAGGTCGGCCAGCGCGGGGCGTCCGCCCAATTCACCGGGCGACTCCAGGATCGGACGGCCCATCAGCTGAGTCATGGGCCACATGGTGCCAAGGCGACTCGCCATGCTCCGTGAAGCGCCAAACCGCCGCCGTGTCCCAGATTATTGGCTTATGCGCATTTTCAGACCTTGCCCCCAAGCCGCCGGCGCCCCGGCCCGGAGCGTCTGATGGCCACGCCACCCACCGCCGACTCCCCCACTCCGGAGCGCCACCGCAGGCCCGCCCGCGCCGAGACCGACCCGGGCCGCCTGCTGCGGAAGCTGACCCCCCGTGAGGCCCAGACCCTGGCCCACCTCGCCGCCGGCCACGACCTCCCCCGCACCGCCGCCACCCTCGGGGTCACCCCCACCACCGCCCGCAGCTACCTCCAGCGCGCGATGCGCAAGCTCGGCACCCGCACCGCGGCGGAGGCACTCGCCCTGCTGGCCGGCACGCCGCCGCGCCCCCAGGACCCCGGCCCGACCGGACACCCGGCGAACTTCGCCGGCCTCGACCCGGCCGACCCGGCCGACCCGGGCCCGGCCCCGGGTGCCGGGCTCCCACCGGCCGAACCGGTCCTCCTGCGGCCGGATCCGGGCTCCTCCGCCCCGGCCGCCCCCGGTTCCGTGACGGGAGCAGACCGCCCGCGGGCCGACGCGGCAACGGACGGGGAGGCGACCGGGAAGCGGAGCCGCACCCGAGCCGGGAAACCCGCCCCGGGACCCTCGGGCGGCACCCGGCGGGCGGCCCCGGCCGGGCAGCCCCGGCAGGCCGCCGACGGGCCGCCGGCCGACGGGAGGAGCGCCGCCCCCGGGCGCGCGCAGGAGCCACGCACGCCCGGGGGCCGGCCAGGATCCGCCGCCCTCCAGGCACCTCCGGCCGCGGCGGCGGACGACGGGCGGCGTCAGCCGTCCGACACCGGCCACCCGCCGACGGCCCCCGGGGACCCCGACCGGCACGGCGGCACTCCCGCCGCTCCCACCGCCGGGCCGGCCTGGCAGGCGAGTGCTCCGACCGCGGACGCGGCCGGTGGAGGCAGGTCGGAGGAGGCCCCCGCCGGCCCGGCCGCCGACCACGAGGGCACGCCGCACCACGCCCCGGCCGCACCCGAACCGGACACCGGGCCGGACGCCGAACGGCCACCGGCCGCCGAACCCGACCGGACGCGGACGGCACGGCCGGAGCCGCAGGAGCCTGCCGCCGCCAGTCCCGGCCGGGCGGCGCTGGCCGCCGCCGCTCCCGCGGGCGCGGACGACGACCTCGACGCCGAGCCCCCGGCGATGGGCTTCGACGAGCTCTACGAGACCGCGCACACCCGGCTGGTGCAGCAGGTGTTCCTGCTGACCGCCTGCCGGCACCGGGCGGTGCACTGCGTACGGCGGGCGTTCGGCGAGGCCAGGCGGTGCTGGGGCACGGCCGCCGGTTCGGGGAACCCGGAGGGCTGGGTACGGGCGCGCGCCTGCGAGCTGGCGCTGTCCCCGTGGCACCGGGGCGGCCCCCGGCGGGCGCACGTGTGGGGGCTGCCGCACCGGCGGATCAAGGTGCGGCCGGCCGACGAGACCCAGGCGGTGCTGCCGGACCACGACCGGCTGACCGACCGGGACCGGGCGCTGCTGAAGGCGCTCAAGCGGCTGTCCCGCCCCCAGCGCCGGGCGCTGGTGCTGCACGACGGGCTGGGGCTGCCGGCCGTGGCGGTCGCGGTGGAGGTGGAGTCCACCCGGGCGGCGGCCGAGGGGCGGGTGTGGGCCGCCCGGGCGGCGCTGGCCGCATGGGTGCCGGACCTGGTCGGGCCGGACCCGGCGGCGCCGGGCTTCGCGGACGGGCTGTGCGGGCTGCTCCACCGGGCGGCGGTGCGCGGCTGCCCGGAGCCGCACCGGACGCCGGTGCCGGTGCTGCGGGCCCGGTACCGGCTCCGGACGGCGAGCCGGACGGGCGCGGCGGCGCTGCTGACGGTCGCGGTGGGCGGGGCGACGCTGGCGACCCTGGCGGGGGTGCGCCCGGCGGAGCTGTTCCGGCCGACCACCCCGCCGACGCCCACGCTCTGCCTGGCCGCCACCGCGGCGCAGGCGGCGGAGCCGGCCGTGCCGCTGCTGCCCGACGGGGCGCCGAACGGCATCACCAGCATCTGGTGCAGCCCGGCGCCCGGGCTGGAGGCCGTCCTGGTGGATCCGCAGCCCCAGGCGGTCGCGCGCTGGGAGCTGCCGCCGGCGGCCCGGGGCGCCGCTCCGCCGCCGCAGGGCCCGGCGGCCTGCCGGCAGTGGTCGCCGCTGCCCTGCACCACGGGGCCGGGGCGGCACTGAGCCGCGAACGGCGAACGCCCCCGCCCGGGAGGGCGGGGGCGTTCGTCACGCGCGGGGCGGGATCAGGCCTGGGCGGCGATGATCTCGCGGGCCAGGCGGGCGGTCTCGGACGGCGTCTTGCCGACCTTGACACCGGCGGCCTCGAGGGCCTCCTTCTTGGCCTGGGCGGTGCCCGAGGAGCCGGAGACGATGGCGCCGGCGTGGCCCATGGTCTTGCCCTCGGGGGCGGTGAAGCCCGCGACGTAGCCGACGACCGGCTTGGTGACGTGCTCGGCGATGTAGGCCGCGGCACGCTCCTCGGCGTCGCCACCGATCTCACCGATCATGACGATGATCTCGGTGTCCGGGTCCTCCTGGAAGGCCTTGAGGGCGTCGATGTGGGTGGTCCCGATGACCGGGTCACCGCCGATGCCCACGGCCGAGGAGAAGCCGATGTCGCGCAGCTCGTACATGAGCTGGTAGGTCAGGGTGCCCGACTTCGAGACCAGACCGATCTTGCCGGAGCTGGTGATGTCGGCCGGGATGATGCCGGCGTTCGACTGTCCGGGGCTGATCAGGCCGGGGCAGTTCGGGCCGATGATGCGGGTCTTGTTGCCCTTGGCACCGGCGTGCGCCCAGAAGGCGGCGGTGTCGTGCACCGGGACGCCCTCGGTGATGACGACGGCCAGGCCGATCTCGGCGTCGATGGCCTCGACGACGGCGGCCTTGGTGAAGGCCGGCGGCACGAAGAGGACGGAGACGTCGGCCCCGGTCTTCTCCATCGCCTCGGCGACGGAGCCGAAGACCGGGATCTCGGTGCCGTCGACGTCGACCGTGGTGCCGGCCTTGCGCGGGTTCACGCCGCCGACGATCCGGGTGCCGGAGGCGAGCATGCGGCGGGTGTGCTTCATGCCCTCGGCGCCGGTCATGCCCTGGACGATGACCTTGCTGTCCTTGGTAAGGAAGATAGCCATGGTGTTAAGTCCCCTTCCTTACTTGTTGGCCAGCTCGGCGGCGCGGTCAGCGGCGCCGTCCATGGTGTCCACGCGCTGGACCAGCGGGTGGTTGGCGTCGTCGAGGATCTTGCGACCCAGCTCCGCGTTGTTGCCGTCCAGACGGACGACCAGCGGCTTGGTGACGTTCTCGCCCTTGCCCTCCAGGAGCGCGAGGGCCTGCACGATGCCGTTGGCGACCGCGTCGCACGCGGTGATGCCGCCGAAGACGTTGACGAAGACCGACTTGACGTCGGGGTCGCCCAGGATGATCTCCAGGCCGTTCGCCATGACCTCGGCGGAGGCGCCGCCACCGATGTCGAGGAAGTTGGCGGGCTTGACGCCGCCGTGGTTCTCACCGGCGTACGCGACCACGTCGAGGGTGCTCATGACGAGGCCCGCGCCGTTGCCGATGATGCCGACCTGGCCGTCGAGCTTGACGTAGTTCAGGCCCTTGGCCTTGGCGGCGGCCTCCAGCGGGTTGGCCGCGGCCTTGTCCTCCAGGGCCTCGTGCTCGGGCTGGCGGAACTCGGCGTTCTCGTCCAGGGAGACCTTGCCGTCGAGCGCGATGATCTTGCCCTCACCGGACTTGATCAGCGGGTTGACCTCGACGAGGAGGGCGTCCTCCTTGATGAAGACGGTCCACAGCTTCTGCAGGACCTCGGCGACCTGGTCGGCGACCTCGGCCGGGAACTTCGCCGCGGCGACGATCTCGGCGGCCTTCTCCGGGGTGCAGCCCTCGTTGGCGTCGACCGGGATCTTGGCGAGCGCCTCGGGGTTCTGCTCGGCGACGACCTCGATCTCCACGCCGCCCTCGACGCTGGCCATGGCCAGGAAGGTGCGGTTGGTGCGGTCCAGCAGGAACGAGACGTAGTACTCGTCCTTGATGTCCGCGGTCTGGGCCAGCATCACCTTGTGAACGGTGTGGCCCTTGATGTCCATGCCGAGGATCTGCTCGGCCTTGGCGACGGCGTCCGCCGGGTCGGCGGCGAGCTTGACGCCGCCGGCCTTGCCTCGGCCACCCACCTTCACCTGAGCCTTGACGACGGCGCGGCCGCCGAAGCGCTCCGCGATGGCGGCAGCGTCTGCGGCGGTCTCGATGACATCGCCGTCAAGCACGGGCACACCGTGCTTGGCGAAGAGGTCCCTCGCCTGGTACTCGAACAGGTCCACGTGTTTGTCCTTGTTCGTGGTCGCGGATTGTGTCTCTACGAGCGTGCCACGGCAGGATCTTCGCTGCGGGTCGTCGGGGCGGTGCGGGTACGCAGAGGTACGGCCTTGCGGCCCACACAGCCACGGGCGCTCACGTCAATCAACACGCGCGTCACGTCCGTCTGGCAGGTTATCCCCGCGGGACGGGACTGTTCCGCCCGGGGCCTGCCCGGCATGGGTGAGAACCGTCACAGAATGCCCAGGAGGGACGGGGTGGACGGCCGGTCCACCGATCGGTCCTATTAACGCGTTCGGGTGAATCCTCACCCCCCCTGGGCGGGCACCGGGATCGGGCGCTTCTCGATCGCCGCCGCCATGATCTCCGGGAACGCGTCCGGGGTGCAGGCGAAGGCCGGCGCGCCGAGCGAGGCCAGGGCGGCGGCGTGCGCGTGGTCGTACGCCGGGGCCCCCTCGTCGGAGAGCGCGAGCAGCGCGATGAACTGGACGCCGGCCGCCTTCATCGCGGCGACCCGCTTGAGCATGCCGTCCCGGATGCCGCCCTCGTACAGGTCGCTGATCAGCACCACGACGGTCTCGGAGGGTCGGGTGATCTTCGACTGGCAGTAGGCCAGGGCGCGGTTGATGTCGGTGCCGCCGCCGAGCTGGGTGGCGAACAGGACGTCGACCGGGTCGGTGAGCTGTTCGGTGAGGTCGACCACCGAGGTGTCGAACACGACCAGCCGGGTGTCCAGGGTGCGCATCGAGGCGAGCACCGCGCCGAAGACCGCCGAGTGGACCACCGAGGGCGCCATCGAGCCGGACTGGTCGATGCAGAGGATGACGTCCTTCTTCACGGCGCGCTGGGCGCGGGCGTAGCCGACCAGCCGCTCGGGGACGACGGTGCCGTGCTCGGGCAGGTAGTTCTTCAGGTTGGCCCGGATGGTGCGGTCCCAGTCGATGTCGCGGTGGCGGGGACGGTTGACCTTGGCACTGCGGTCGAGGGCGCCGCCGAGCGTGGCCCGGGTGCGGTCGGCGAGCCGGCGCTCCAGGTCGGCGACCACCTTGCCGACCACCGCCCGGGCGGTCTCCCGGGTGGTCTCGGGCAGCGCGTGCTTGAGCGACAGCAGGGTGCCGACCAGGTGCACGTCCGGCTCGACGGCCTCCAGCATCTCCGGCTCCAGCAGCAGCCGGTCCAGGCCGAGCCGGGTGATCGCGTCCTGCTGCATCAGCTGCACCACGGTGGAGGGGAAGTACTCGCGGATGTCACCCAGCCAGCGGGCCACCTGCGGGGCCGAGCCGCCCAACCCGGCACCGCGGCGGCCGGTGCGCCCGGCCCGGGCGCCCTCCTCGGGGGCGCCGCGGTAGAGCGCGGCGAGGGCGCCGTCCATCGCGGCGTCGCGGCCGCGCAGGGCGCAGCCGGTGCCGTCGGCCTCGCCGCCGAGCACCAGCCGCCAGCGGCGCAGCCGTTCGTCGGTCGTGGGCGCTGCCATCTCGTCCTCCTTCAGCGGGTCCTGCGGTGGGGCAGGCGTTCGGTGCGGTGGGTGCCACCGCGGTGGGTGTCAGGTGTCGCGGCCGGCGGCCTGCCGGGGGATCCTCGGGCGGATCCCGAGCAGCAGGGCCACCACCGGGACGGCGGCGTCGGCGCGGGCCCGGTCCAGCTCACCGGCCGCGGCGTCGACGGCCGGCGGCTCACCGAGCGGGCCGGCCGCGACCCGGCCGCCGATGGTGGTGCGCACGCCCGCCTCCAGTCCGGCGAAGGTGCGGCGCAGCAGCGGCAGGACGTCGGTGAAGGCCTCGCCGCTCACCCCGGTCAGCCACTCGTCCAGCAGGGCGAGCAGCCGCGGGTCGTGCAGCAGCAGGGCGCCGCCGCCGGTCAGGAAGCCCTCGACCCAACCGGCCGCGTCGGCCGGGGCGTTGGCGGCGGAGAGCACCAGCCTCAGTCGTCGGCCGGCCTCGGCGGAGTCGAGCCGGCCGTCGTCCAGCAGCAGCCGCACGGCCCGGCCGCGCAGCAGCCCGGGGGCGCCGGTGGCCGGTCCGCCGGCCGGCTCGCGGCGGGCCAGCGAGCGCAGGGCGGCGGCCCAGCGGTCGGCCAGGCCGGCCAGGCCGTCCGGGTCCGGCGCGGTGCCGGCGGCGGTGGTGGTGTCGGCCGTGGTGGTGCCGGCGGCAGTGGCGTCGCCGGGATCGGCGGCCAGCAGGCCGATCGCGCCGTGCACCTCGTCGAGGCGGCCGCGCATCGCCTCCGCGCCCCGCGCGTCCAGGCCGACGCAGCCGGGCGGCAGTCCGACGCAGATCCGCTCGGCCAGGCCCGCGGCCGCCTCGGCGAGCGCGCCGTGGTCGGTGCCGCGCACGTCGCCGTAACGCAGCGCGCGGACCAGTGCGGGCAGCGCGCCCGCGAGGTGCGCGACGTCGGTGTCCAGGGCCGCGCAGTCGGCGAGCACCCGCATCACGGCGGGCAGTGCGCCGGACAGCCCGGCCAGCAGGCAGGTCTCCACCAGGCCGGTCAGCTCGGCGAGTTCCCCGGCGGCGCGGGCGGTGCCGACGGCCTTGTTGGCCGCGGCCTCCTCGACCGTGGTGCCCCACTGGGCGGCCTCGGCGATCCGGACCGCGAACTCGGGCTGCCAGCACAGCCGCCAGCTCTCCCGGAACGTCCCGGTCGAGTTCACCGAGGAGCGCGCGGGCACGCCCCAGTCCACGCCCAGCAGCCGCAGCCGGTGCAGCAGCCGGGAGCGGGCCGCGTCGGTGTCCTTGCGCAGGTCGAGGTCGACGTCCTTCGGCGCGGCCTCGGGCTTGAGCCGCAGCGAGCGCTGCAACCGGGTCAGGTCGCGCTGGAGCGGCACCGCCGGTGCGGCGTCCGGGACCTCGCCGAGCGCGTCGCCGACCACCAGGCGGTCCCGGACCAGCTCCAGGGCGACGTCCGAGCCCTCGCAGAGCACCGCGCGCACGGCGTCCAGGGTCTCGGTCAGCCCGGCGAGCGGGCGGCCGCGCAGCACGGCCAGGGTCTCGGCCAGCCGGACCGCCTCGATCACGTGCGCGGAGGAGACCGGGTGGTCCTCGGCGCGCAGCAGGTCGGCCGCCCGGGTGAGCCAGCGCGGCACCGGGTCACCGTCGGTGGTGAACAGGTGGTGGTACCAGCCGGGCGACTGCACACCCGCGCCGTAACCGGTGGCCTGGGAGAGCCGGCGGTGCGTCCACGGCACCCAGGTGATGTCCGTCCGCACCTTCTTCGGCAGTGCGGCGAGCAGCGCCCGGTCGTGGGCGACGGTGGGCATCCGCTCCAGCGCCGGGACGTGGAAGGCCCCGCAGACCACGGCGATCCTGCGGTGCCCGGCGCGGCGGGCGGCACGGATCTGCTGGCGCATGTACGCCTCGCGCAGCTGGTCCCGGCGGGACTCGCCGAGGCCCTCCGCGCGCAGCGCGCCCATCGCCTCGGCGACGGCGGCGAACGGCGCCAGCGCGTCGTCGCCGGGCGCGCGGTGCTCGACCACGTCCTCCCACCAGCGCTCCGCGTCGTCGTGCCCGGCCGCCTCGGCGAGCAGCGCCAGCGGGTCGGCGACCGGTCCGGTGTCCTCCTCCTCGACGGCCGTCCCCTCCTCGGCCGTCCCCTCCGCGTCCTCCTCCGGGGCCGGCGCGAAGCCGTGCCCGGCGGGCAGGTCGATGAAGCGGACCGGCAGGTCGTGCTCCACGGCGTGCCGGATCGCCACCCACTCCGGGGAGAACTCGGCGTACGGCCAGAAGGCGGCCTTCGCCGGGTCGTCCACCGCGTGGGCGAGCAGCGCGACCGGCGGGACCAGGTCCTTCTCCGCGGCCAGGTGGACGATGCCGTCGGCCTCCGGCGGGCCCTCGATCAGCACCGCGTCCGGCCGCCACTGCGCCAGCGCGGCGGCGACCGCCCGGGCCGAGCCGGGGCCGTGGTGGCGGATGCCCAGCAGGGCGACCTCGGGCGCCGTCATGCCCCCACCTCACGGGCGGCGCGGTAGAAGTCCTTCCAGCCGTCGCGCTCGCGCACCACCCCTTCGACGTACTCGCGCCAGACCGCCCGGTCCGCCACCGGGTCGCGGACGACGGCGCCGAGGATGCCGGCCGTCACGTCCCCGGCGCGCAGCACCCCGTCGCCGAAGTGGGTGGCCAGCGCGAGTCCGTTGGTCACCACCGAGATCGCCTCGGCGGTGGAGAGGGTGCCGCTCGGGGTCTTGACCTTCGTCCGGCCGTCCACCGTGATCCCGGCCCGCAGCTCCCGGAAGACGGTGACCACGCGCCTGATCTCCTCGGCGCCGCCGGGCAGTTCGGGCAGTTCCAGGGAGCGGCCGAGCTGGTTGACCCGGCGGGTGACGATGTCGACCTCCTCGTCCAGCGAGCCCGGCAGCGGCAGCACCACGGTGTTGAAGCGGCGGCGCAGCGCGCTGGACAGCTCGTTGACGCCGCGGTCGCGGTCGTTGGCGGTGGCGATCACGTTGAAGCCGCGCACCGCCTGCGTCTCGGAGCCCAACTCCGGTATCGGCAGCGTCTTCTCCGACAGGATGGTGATCAGGCTGTCCTGCACGTCGGCCGGGATGCGGGTGAGCTCCTCGACCCGGGCGATCCTGCCCTCGGCCATCGCCCGCATCAGCGGCGAGGGCACCAGGGCGTCCCGGCTGGGCCCGCGGGTGAGCAGCTGGGCGTAGTTCCAGCCGTACCGGACGGCCTCCTCGGGGGTGCCGGCGGTGCCCTGCACCAGCATCGTGGAGTCGCCGCTGATCGCCGCCGCCAGGTGCTCGGACACCCACGTCTTCGCGGTGCCCGGCACGCCGAGCAGCAGCAGCGCGCGGTCCGTCGCCAGGGTCGTCACGGCGACCTCGACGACCCGGCGCGGGCCGATGTACTTGGGGGTGATCCGGGTGCCGTCGGGCAGTTCGCCGCCGAGCAGGTACGTCGCCACGGCCCACGGCGAGAGCTTCCAGCGCTCGGGACGCGGACGGTCGTCCTGTGCGGCCAGCGCGGCCAGTTCGCCGGCGAACGCGTCCTCGGCGTGCTGCCGCAGAACGTCGGTCATGGGGGCTCCTTCGGGTCTGCCGCCGGGCACACGGGTGCCCCGGGCGCAAGGGTGATCGGGGGGAGCCAGGTCGGCGTCCCGGCCTGTGGAACCAACCCTGCACCGAGCCACTGACAACCCGGCGGGGTCCCGGACGGACCGTCAGCCGATGTCAGTGCCGCCGCCTACGGTCGGTCGCATGGAGGAACGCTGGAGCACCGAACACGTCCTGTCCCTGGCACCTGACGCCGCCTCGCAGAAGGCCGCGGGCAAGCTGTCCGCGCCCGCGCCGTGGTCCGGCACCGGCACCGACGGCACCGCGCTGTGGGGCGAGTGCAAGGGCAGCGGCCGCACGCCGTACCGCACCGCGATCGAACTCGCCACGCCCGCCTACCAGTGCAGCTGCCCCAGTCGGAAGTTCCCGTGCAAGCACGCGCTCGGGCTCCTCCTGCTGTGGAGCGGAACCCCGCAGGCCGTCCCGGCCGGGGAACCCGCCGACTGGGTGGCCGAGTGGCTCACGTCCCGCCAGGAGCGCGCCGAGAAGCGCGTGAAGGAGCAGGTCGTCGATCCGGAGGGCGCCCGGCGCCGGGCCGAGCGGCGCGGCGCCCGGGTCGCGGCCGGCGCGGCCGAGCTGCGGCTGCGGCTGGCCGACCGGGTCCGGCACGGCCTCGCCGACCAGTCCACCGCCGGGCCCTGGGAGGAGGTCGCCGCCCGGATGGTCGACGCACAGGCCCCCGGCCTGGCCGCCCGGGTCCGCGAACTGGACGCGCTGCCGCAGGAGCGGCTGCTGGAGGAGTACGCGATGCTGCACCTGCTCGCCACCGCCGCCACCCGGCTGGACGAACTGCCCGCCGAGCTGGCCGCCACCGTCCGCACCCGGGTCGGCTACACCGTGGAGAGCAACGAGGTGCTGGCCGGCCCGACCGTCCGCGACCGCTGGCTGGTGCTCGGCAGCCGCGACACCTCGGACGAGCGGCTCATCACCCGCCGGATCTGGCTGCGCGGCGCCAAGACCGGCCGCCCGGCGCTGCTGCTCTCCTTCGGCCGCACCGGCCAGGCCCCCGCCCTCGCCCTGCCCACCGGCCGTCTGGTGGAGGCCGACCTCGCCTACCACCCGGGCGCCCACCCGTTGCGCGCCACCCTCGGCGAGCGCTACGGCGCCCCCGAGCCGGGCCCCGCCGAACCGCCCGCCGGGCTCACCGTCGCCGAGGCGGTGGCCGGCTACGGCACCGCCGTCGCCGACGACCCGTGGCTGGAGAGCCGGCCGACCGTGCTCGGCGACGTCGTCCCGGTCCGCACCCCGGACGGCTGGTTCCTGACGGACGGCCACCACACCGTGCCGGTCCGCGCCTCGACCGTCCCGGAGACGGCCCTGTGGCGGCTGGCCGCCGTCTCCACCGGCCGCCCGCTGACGGTCTTCGGCGAGTACGGCCACCAGGGCTTCGCCCCGGTCACGGCCTGGGCCGCCGGCCGACCCCCGGTCGGCCTCACCAACGCTTAGACACGCCCCAGACACTCCCCAGGAGAACCCGGCATGACGATCACCCAGGACCCGTGGGAGACCCTGCACACCAGCGCCCTGCTCGGCACCGACCGCCGCCCGCTCCCGGCCACCGCCCTGCCGCTCGCCGACGCCGTGGACCGGGGCGATCCGGCCACCGCCCTGCTGGAGCTGGCCGCGCTGGCCGCCGTCCGCCGCAGGGCCGGAGCGCTGCCCGTACCGGCCGCCGGGCCGCCCGGCCCGCCCGCGGCCGAGGACACCCGTCCGGAGCTGCCCGAGCCGGCCGCCCGCCGGCTGGCCGTCCTGCTCTCGGGGCGGGCCGGCAGCGGCGGCGGCACCCTGGCCAACCTGGCCGAGCTGCTGCCGCAGTGGCTCACCACCGCCCGGGCCCGGGGCCTGCGCCCGCCCGCCGCGCTGATACCCGGCCTGCTCGACGCCGCCCGCGCCCGCAGCGAACTGCGCCCCGACGCCGTGGCCCTGGCCGGTCCGCCGGGCCGCTGGCTGGCCGAGCAGAACCCCGACTGGCGGTTCGTGCTGCGCACCACCACCCCCGACCTGCCGCAGCAGCCGACGGACGACCGGCTCTGGCACGAGGGCCTGTTCGCCGAACGGGTCACCCACCTCACGCTGCTGCGCCGCCGCGATCCGGCGGCCGGCCTGGAACTGCTGCGCGGCACCTGGTCCACCGAGCGCGCCGAGGACCGCCTGCTCTTCCTGGACGCCCTCCAGGACGGCCTCTCCCCCGCCGACGAACCGTTCCTGGAGGCCGCCCTCGGCGACCGCAGCAAGAACGTCCGGGCCACCGCCGCCGAACTGCTCTCCACCCTGCCCGGCTCGGCCCTGGCCCGCCGGATGGCCGAGCGGGCGCGGACCGCCGTCCGGCTCGCCGGCACCGGCACGCATCTGCTGGTCACCCCGCCCGCCGAGTGCGACGCGCAGATGCAGCGCGACGGGATCGCGCCCAAGTCGCCCACCGGGCGCGGCGAACGGGCCTGGTGGTTCGGCGAGGTGGTGGCCGCCGCGCCGCTGTCGCTCTGGCCGGAGAGCACCGGGCTGACGCCCGAGCAGCTGCTCGCCCTGCGGGTCGGCGACAGCATCGACGAGACCAGCAGCAGCTGGGCCGACGACCTGCGGGAGGCCTGGGCGCGGGCCGCCGTCCGCCAGCAGGACGCCGACTGGGCGCGGGCGCTGCTCGGCCCGGCCCCGTCCGGGCGCGGTGCGCGGGCCCGCGCGGCGCGCGCCACCGGCGCCCCGGCCAAGCTGCTGGCCGTCCTCCCGCCGGAGGAGCGGGCCGTCTGGACGGCGGCGTTCATCACGGCGCACGGGCTGGGCGAGGCCTTCCAGCTGCTCGGCGCCTGCGCCACCCCGTGGACGCCTCCGCTGTCCACCGCCGTGGTGACCGCCCTGGCCCGGGCGGCGGCCTCCGGGGCGTACCCGTGGAGCCACAGCGGGGTGCTCGGGATGACGGAGCGCGCGCTCGCCCCGGAGACGGCCGCCGCGGTGGAGGAGCTGGCCGCCGGGGCCGCCCCGGACTCCGCGTGGTCCGAGACCTTCGCCCGGCTGGCCGGCACCCTGCGCTTCCGGGCGGCGATGCTCGCGGAGCTGGCGGGCTGAGCCGGGGGCTGCCGGGGCCGACGGGCCGGCCCGGGGCGTTCCGGGGATTTCCGGGCCCCGGAACGGCGGAGCGGGCCGGCCCCGGGAGGGGCGGCCCGCTCGACGCGCGGTGGTTCAGCCGGCCCGCAGGTTCGACTCGACCCAGGCGACCACGTCGCGGGTCGGCGTGCCCGGGGTGAAGATGTCCGCGACACCCATCGCCTTGAGCTCGGCGATGTCCTCGTCCGGGATGATCCCCCCGCAGAAGACCTTGATGTCCTCCGCGTCGCGCTCCTTCAGCAGCTCCAGGACCCGCGCGCACAGCGTCATGTGGGCGCCGGAGAGGATGGACAGCCCGATGCCGTCCGCGTCCTCCTGGATCGCGGTGTCGACGACCTGCTCGGGCGTCTGGTGCAGTCCGGTGTAGATGACCTCCATACCGGCGTCGCGCAGGGCGCGCGCGATGACCTTGGCACCACGGTCGTGACCGTCGAGCCCGGGCTTGGCGACCACCACACGGATCGGCCCCGACACACTCATGACTGCCTCCTGGACGTCGTCGTCCACCATCCGACCGGGCCTCGTGGGCCGCCGGCGCGGTTAACGGTCAATAACCAACCTGAGGGGAGGTTAGCGCCACCCGGCACGGTTGACCGTGCCACCTCCCAAGAGGAGGGCAAAGTCACAGCTCCGGGCCTTGCCACCGGCGGGCCTACCCCTCCTCCCCGCAACCTCCGCACAGACCCCCCGGCCGCCCCCTTGACATCCGGAGGTTTTTCCGGGGCGTCGGCCAGGGAGCTACAGTCACGGCTGTCTTCCCCCGCCCGACGACGTCCGAGGCCCACCGAGGAGGCAGCCCCCGATGGCTCCCGATGCAGCCGCCCGTCCGACCCGCGCGGAGCTGCGCCTCGCCGCCCGCGAGCAGTCCCGTGCCCAGCGCCGCGGCGCCGCCAGGGCGGCCACCCGGACGGCGCTGCTGCGGGTCGCGCTGCCGTCGGTGGCCGCGCTCGGGGTGGCCGCGGCGGCGGCGATCACGGTGCAGGGGGAGGCCGACCAGCAGCGCGCCCAGGCCGCCGGACAGGTGCCGCGGACCGCGGCCGACAACGCCCCGGACACCACCGCCGCTCAGGCGGCGGCCCAGGCGGTCGCGGCCGGCGCGCCGACCCAGGCCTCGCGCGGCGACGCCCGCCTGCCGCTGGCCGGCGCCCAGCCCACCGAGGCCCCCACCGCCCAGCCCACCGCCGAGCCGACGCCCGAGCCGGTCGGGCCCAAGGTGGTCATGCCGGTCGCCCGGCACGGTCTCGGCGAACAGTTCGGCGAGGCCGGCACCCACTGGGCCAACCGGCACACCGGCATCGACTTCCCGGTGGACGGCGGCTCCGAGGTCTACGCCGTGACCGACGGCACCCTGCGCACCCAGTGGAACCCGTTCTACGGCTACATGACGATCCTCAAGATGCCCGACGGCACCGAGGCCTGGTACTGCCACCTGCGGGCGTACAAGGTGCGCAAGGGCCCGGTGAAGCAGGGCGACGTGATCGCCTTCGTCGGCACCAGCGGCAACAGCACCGGCCCGCACCTGCACTTCGAGATCCGGCCGCAGGGCAGCGGACCGATCGACCCGCTGCCCTGGTTCCTCGCGAACGGGCTGGACCCGCGCTGAGCCGCCCTACAGCTTCTCGACGGGCGCGTAGCGCAGCAGCAGCTGCTTGCGGCCCTCGGCACCGAAGTCGACGGTGGCCTGCGCCCGGTCGCCGGCGCCCGTGACGGCCATCACCGTGCCCAGCCCGAAGCTGTCGTGGGTGACCCGGTCGCCGACCGCGAGCGAGACGGCCTCGCGCTCCACCGTCCGGCCTCCGCGCCGGGCCGACTGCCCCCAGCCCGCCTTCGGCGCGGCCGCCGTCGACGAGGACCGCGAACCGCCGCCCCCGGACGAGGACCTGCCCCAGGACGAGCCGGAGGAGAAGCCGCGCTGGACCGGCGCCTGCGCCGCCCCGGTGCGCTTCCACTCCACCAGCGTCTCCGGGATCTCCTCCAGGAACCGCGAGGCCGGGTTGTAGGCCGGCTGCCCCCAGGCGCTGCGCAGCACCGAGCGGGTCAGGTACAGCCGCTCGCGGGCCCGGGTGAGCCCGACGTACGCGAGCCGGCGCTCCTCCTCCAGCTCCTTGACCTGGTTGAGCGCCCGCATGTGCGGGAAGATCCCGTCCTCCATGCCGGTCAGGAAGACCACCGGGAACTCCAGGCCCTTGGCGGTGTGCAGGGTCATCATCGTGATGACGCCCTGCCCGTTCTCGTCGTCGTCCGGGATCTGGTCGGAGTCGGCGACCAGCGCGACCCGCTCCAGGAAGTCGGCCAGCGAGCCGACCGGCGGCGTGCCCTCGGCGTCGCCGTCCGGCCGCTCGCCCGGGTCCTGCTCGTACTCCAGGGCGACGGAGGCGAGCTCCTGGAGGTTCTCCACCCGGGTCTCGTCCTGCGGATCGGTCGACGCCTGGAGCTCGGCCAGGTAGCCGGTCTCCTCCAGGACGGCCTCCAGCACCGCCGCCGGGCCCGCGCCCGACTCGACGACCTGGCGCAGCCCGGCCATCAGGGTGTTGAACTTCTTGACGGCGTTGGCCGAGCGCGCGGCCATCCCGTAGGCCTCGTCGACCCGGACCAGCGCCCGGGCGAAGGAGATCCGCTCCCGCGCGGCCAGCGCGTCGATCATCGCCTCGGCCCGCTCGCCGATGCCGCGCTTGGGCACGTTGAGGATCCGGCGCAGCGGCACGGTGTCCTCCGGGTTGGAGAGCACCCGCAGGTACGCCAGGACGTCCCGGACCTCCTTGCGCTCGTAGAAGCGCACCCCGCCGACCACCTTGTACGGCAGGCCGACCCGGATGAACACCTCCTCGAACACGCGGGACTGGGCGTTGGTCCGGTAGAAGATCGCGACGTCGCCGGGCTTGGCCTCGCCCTTGTCGGTGAGCCGGTCGATCTCGTCGGCGATGAACTGGGCCTCGCCGTGCTCGTCGTCCGCGACGTAGCCGATGACCTTCTCGCCGTGCTCGCCGGCCGTCCACAGCTTCTTCTCGCGGCGGTTGGCGTTGCGCTCGATGACGGCGTTGGCGGCGCTCAGGATGGTCTGGGTGGAGCGGTAGTTCTGCTCCAGCAGGATCGTGGTCGCGTTCGGGTAGTCCTCCTCGAACTGGAGGATGTTGCGGATGGTCGCGCCGCGGAAGGCGTAGATCGACTGGTCCGCGTCACCGACCACGCACAGCTCGGCCGGCGGCACCTCGGCGAGCCGCCCGGCCGCCGGGTTCACGAGGTCGCCGTCCGCGGTGCGCCTGGGCGCGGCCGCGACGGAGCCCCCGCTCAGCTCCCTGACCAGCATGTACTGGGCGTGGTTGGTGTCCTGGTACTCGTCGACCAGGATGTGCCGGAACCGGCGCCGGTAGTGCTCGGCGACGTCGGGGAAGGCCTGCAGCAGGTTCACCGTCGTCATGATGATGTCGTCGAAGTCCAGCGCGTTGGCCTCGCGCAGCCGCCGCTGGTAGAGCGCGTACGCCTCGGCGAGCTTCTTCTCCATCGGGTTGGCGGCCTGGTCGGCGAAGGTCTCCTCGTCGATCAGCTCGTTCTTGAGGTTGCTGACCTTCGCCGTGAAGGACTTCGGCGGGAACTGCTTCGGGTCCAGGTCGAGGTCCCGGCAGACCAGCGACATCAGCCGCTGCGAGTCCGCCGAGTCGTAGATCGAGAAGCTGGAGGTGAAGCCCAGCTGCTTGGACTCGCGGCGCAGGATGCGCACGCAGGCGCTGTGGAAGGTGGAGACCCACATCGCCCGGGCGCGCGGGCCGACCAGCGCCTCGACGCGCTCGCGCATCTCGCCGGCCGCCTTGTTGGTGAAGGTGATCGCCAGGATCTCCCCCGGCTGCACCCCGCGGGCGCCCAGCAGGTGGGCGATCCGGTGGGTCAGCACCCGGGTCTTGCCCGAGCCGGCGCCGGCCACGATCAGCAGCGGCGAGCCCGCGTGCAGCACCGCCTCGCGCTGCGGGTCGTTCATCCCCTCCAGCAGCTGCGCCGGGTCCACCACCGTCCGCGCGGCGCCGTTGCGGTACCAGGCGTCCCGCTCCGCCTCGGCGGAGTGGTCGGTCCGGAACAGCCCGTCCGGGATGGCCTCCTCGTACGCGTCGTACGGAACGTCGTCGTCGTACGGCGGGGGCTCCTCGTCGAGGGGAGCGGCGGGCTGCTTCGACCCGGCGGCGGGTGCCTCGAAACCGGGGAGCGGAAGGTCGTCAAAGAGGCTACTCATGGCACATCGAGTCTATGGCCACCCGCCGACAAGCCCGCCCGCCCCGGGCGACCGGGCCGGTGCGGGCCGGTGCGGGCCGGTCGGACGGGCCCGCACCGGCCTTCGAGGGCGCCGGGCGCCCCGGCCCCCTCAGAGCCTCAGAGCCTCAGACCAGACGGCGGGCGGTGGCCCAGCGGGTCAGCTCGTGGCGGTTGCTCAGCTGGAGCTTGCGCAGCACCGCGGAGACGTGGCTCTCGACCGTCTTCACCGAGATGAAGAGCTGCTTGGCGATCTCCTTGTAGGCGTAGCCGCGGGCGATCAGCCGCAGGACCTCGCGCTCGCGCTGGGTGAGCCGGTCCAGGTCCTCGTCCACCGGCGGGGTGTCGGTGGCGGCGAAGGCGTCCAGCACGAAGCCGGCCAGCCGGGGCGAGAACACCGCGTCGCCGTCGGCGATCCGGAAGATCGCGTTCACCAGGTCGGCGCCGGTGATGGTCTTGGTGACGTAGCCGCGCGCGCCGCCGCGGATGACGCCGATGACGTCGTCGGCGGCGTCCGACACCGACAGCGCCAGGAACTTCACGCCCTCCCGTCGCTCGCCACCGCTCTTGTCCGAGGCGCCGCGCGCCGCGCCGCCCGACCCCTCGCCCATCACCCCGGCCGAGCGGCGCAGCACCTCGACGCCGCCGCCGCCCGGCAGGTGGACGTCGAGCAGCACCACGTCCGGCCTGGTCTCGGCGACCACGCGGACCGCCGAGTCCACGTCGTCGGCCTCGCCGACCACGTCGATGCCGGTCACCTCGGTGCGGCCGATCTCGGCCCTGACCCCCGTCCGGAACATCCGGTGGTCGTCCACCAGCACGACCCGCGCAGAACGCTCCGGAGCTGCCTCAGTCATCCGCTCTCTCCATCTCCAACTCGACCTCGGTGCCGCCGCCCGCCGCCGGCCGCACCCGAGCGGTGCCGCCGTTGCGCTTCATCCGGCCGATGATCGACTCCCGTACGCCCATCCGGTCCTCGGGCACCGTGTCGGGGTCGAAGCCGGGGCCGTGGTCGCGGACGAACACCGACACCGTCCTCCCCTCCACCTCGGCGTAGACCTGGACCGGTCCCCCGCCACCGTACTTGGCCGCGTTGACGGTCGCCTCCCTCGCGGCCTGCATCTGTGCCGCGATCCTCTCGTCCATCGGGCAGTCGCCGACGATCACCAGCTCCACCGGGACGCCGTGCCGGTCCTCGACCTCGGCGACGGCGGCCCGCAGGCTCTCCGCCATGGTGTCCGGAGCGGCCTCGGCGGCGGCCTCCGGGCGGTACAGCCACAGCCGCAGCTCGCGCTCCTGCGAGCGGGCCAGCCGCAGCACCTCCTTGGGGTCCTCGGCCCGGCGCTGGATCAGGGTCAGGGTGTGCAGCACGGAGTCGTGGATGTGCGCGGCGATCTCGGCCCGCTCCTGGGCGCGGATGCGGGCTGTGCGCTCGGCCCCGAGGTCCTGCCAGAGCCGCAGTCCGTACGGGCCCAGCAGCACCAGCACGCCGGCCAGCACCGCGAGCGAGGCCTCGACCACCGAGCCGAGCGTGGAACCGCTGCCCTGCATGGCGAGCAGCGCGATGGTGCCGGCCACCGCGAGCAGCACGCCGGCGCCGACCCGGGTGTAGGCGCCGCGCCGCTTCTCGCCCTCCTCGATGCCGAACCAGCGCTGCCAGCGCGAGTCGTCGGCCTGCCGCCAGACCAGCGCCACGCCGACGCCGATCGCCAGCAGCGGCCAGGTGTACGGCTTGGCGGTCTGCAGGCCGAGCACGTTGAGCAGGGCGATCAGGCCGATCACCGTCATCACCAGGGCGGCGAGCTGGCCCAGGCCGCCCTGCCCGGCCTTGCCGGCCGGCGCCGCCTCCTCCCCCTCCGCGGGGGCGCCCACCGGCTCGCCCTGCAGGGTGTGCTGGAGCAGCCGGCGCATCCGGGCCACCCAGCCGCCGGCCTGGCCGCCCTTGCTCAGCAGGCCGCCCTGCACCCCGGGCGAGGCCGGGACGAACACCCCGTTGACGTACACCCACTGGGCGCCGCCGCGCTGCGAGGGCTCGCCGATGCCGATCGGCACCACGAACCAGAACGCGGCGTACAGCAGGGCGCCGATCCCCTGCGCGAAGAACAGCACGACGAAGGCGATCCGCACCCACCGCACCGGCAGCCCGAGGTGCACCGCCAGGCCGTGCGCGACGCCGCCGAGCATCCGTCCCTGCGGGCTGCGGTAGAGCCGCCGGTAGGGCGGCCTCCCGTCGTCGGGCGCGCTCGGGTCGGCGCCGGCCGACGACGCGGCGTCGGGGGCGGTGGGTCGGGGATCGGTACCGGGGGCTGCCACGGCACCGATGGTTCCACGCGCGCGCCCACGGGCGCATCAGGGTGTGTCCCCATCGCGTATCAGGGACAAGTCAGGGTACGGACAGGGATCGACCCGGTTGGGCCGGGCCCGCCCCTGCCGGAAGGATGGTGCCCATGACCGAGGACCCCCGCATCGAGGAGGCCGGGCCCGCCGCCCCGCCGGAACCGGACCGCCCGCCACTGACCCGGGCCGAGCACCACCGCGTGGTGGCCGGTGTCTGCGGCGGCCTCGGCCGGCACCTGGACATCGACCCGGTGGTCTTCCGGATCGTCACGGTGGTGCTCTGCCTCTCCGGCGGCCTCGGGCTGTTCCTGTACGGCCTGGCCTGGCTGATCGTCCCGACGGACGACGAGTCCAAGGGCCGCGGCGGGCGTACCGAGCTCCAGCGGGTGCTCACCGGGCGGGTGGACGGCCAGTCGGTCGGCGCGGTGCTGCTGACCGTGATCGGCACCGGGGTGTTCTTCTCCTCGATGGGTGACGGGGACCAGATGTTCCCGCTGCTGCTGCTCGCCGCCCTGGTCTTCCTGGCGGTGCGCTACGACCCGGAGCGCCGCCGGGGCCGCGGCCGGGGGCGCGACCGCCGCGGCGGCGGGCCGTACGACCGCCACTTCCCGGGGTCCGACGGGTCCGAGGGCACCGGGGTCACCGGGGTCACCGGCGGCGCGGCGGGCGCCGGGAGCGCCGGGGCCTACCGCTGGCCGCGGCCGGAGCAGGACGAGTCCGCCCGGGCCGCCGGAAAGGGCCCCGCCGACAGCCCGGCCCCCGGTGCCGGCGGCTACCTGTGGGACCCCCGCCACCCCGAGCGCAATCCGTACGGGGGCGGCTCCTCGGCCACCCCGACCCCGCCGTTCGGCACCCCGACGCCGCCGTTCGGCACTCCGACCCCGCCCTTCGGCACCCCGGTGCCGCCGGCCGGTGGCCCGGCCCGGCCCTGGTGGCAGCGCGCCGACCTGCCGCAGGGCGACCCGCTGCGCAAGGAGCACCCCGGGCGACGCCCCGCGCCCGCCGCCGTACGGCGCCCCCGGGAGCGCTCGGCGCTCGGCTTCTTCGGCTTCCTGCTGGCGATCGGCGCGGGCGCCGCGGTCTGGGCCGCCTCCGCCGACCACCACGACCCCACCGTGCTGGGTGCGACGGTGCTGGCCACCGCACTGCTGGTGGTGGGCCTGACGCTGCTGGTCGGCGCGAAGTTCGGCCGGGCCCGCCGGCTGGCGGTGACCGGCCTGCTGCTCACCCTGGCGCTGGCCTTCGTCGGCCACTCGCCGGACTCCATGCGCAACGCCGTCGGCGATCGCGACTGGACCGTCGCCTCGGCGACCGACCTGCTCGACCGGTACAACCTGGGCGCCGGGCAGATCAGGCTCGACCTCTCCGCGCTCGACCCGGCGGGGGCCACCCTCGCCACCAAGGTCGACCTCGGAACCGGCGACATGACGGTCACCGTGCCGGACGACATCACGGTGAACCTGGTGACCCGGATCGGCCTGGGCAACGTCACCGTCCCGGGTGATCGGAGCGACGGCACCGGCCGGCACACCTACCTGATCGGCCCTGCCAACGGGCAGCCGGCCAAGGGGACCCTCAATCTCGAACTCGGAATCGGGCTCGGCAACATCAAGGTGGTCCAGCAGTGAGGAAGCACCGGCTCGACCTGTTCTCGCTGATCGCGGGCGCGCTGTTCACCGTACTCGCGGTGCTCTACCTGGTCGCGGCGCTCAACGACCAGTCGGTGAACGGGCGGATCGTCATCCCGGTCACCTTCATCGTGCTCGGTGTCGGCGGCCTGGCCGGCGCGGTCGCGGCGGTGGCCCGGCGCGGACGGCCCGACCGCGAGGAGTGAGCGTCCGGGGCAGGCCCCCGGACGTCCCGCGCCGCCCCCGACCGGCTCCGGGCCCTCAGCTCTGCTGCGGGCCCAGGGCCAGCCGGTCCCCGTCCTTGCTGACGGCGTACTTGGGCAGCGGCTTGACCGCCGGCCCGTTGACCACCGCACCGGTCGCGGCGTCGAACCGGGAGCCGTGGCAGGGGCAGTACAGCTGGCCGTTCTTCGGCGCGTCCACGGCGCAGCCGGAGTGGGTGCACACCGCGGAGAAGGCGCAGTACTGGCCGGCCTTGGGCTGGACGATGTAGACGGCGTCCCCGGTGGCCGGGTCCTTGACCTGGGCCGAGCCGCCGACCGGCACGCTCGCGGCCGGCACCGTGGGCGCCGTCGCCGGGGCGCCGGAGGCCGGGGCCGCGGCGGACGGGACGGCGGAGACCGGGGCCGCCGACGGCTCGGGCGCGGCCGACTTGTCCCGGCCGAAGGTCCGGGTCAGCGAGCCGGTGAGCAGCCCGGCCCCGCCGATCGCGACGGCCGCGATCCCGCCGTCCACCAGGGCCCGGCGCCTGACGTGGTCCTCGCCCAGCCCGCGCGCGCGGTCCCGTCCGGCCCGGCGGGCCAGGTAGCCGTCCACCGACAGGTACGGCGTGCCGGCCAGCAGCAACGGCGTCCAGGCCATCAGGTAGGCCAGGTCGTTGCCGAGGTAGTACGGCGAGACGCTCCAGCTGACGGTCAGCCACAGGCTGAGGTTGAGCAGCGCGCCGCCGAGCGCGGCGGCCCGGCCCCAGAGGCCGAGCAGGGTGCCCAGGCCCACCGCCAGCTCGCCGAAGGCGACGGCGAGCGCGAACAGGGTCGGGTGGTCGAGGGCGGGGCCGAGCAGGAAGGAGATCGGGCTGCCGCCCGCCTTGGCGGCCCGGGTCTGCGAGACGAAGGACGCCGGGTCGCCCGCCCCGGCCAGGAAGTGGGCGTCGGAGAGCTTGTCGAGCGCGGCGTAGACGAAGGTGACGCCGAGGAAGAGCCGCAGGGGCAGCAGCGCGTACTTGGACGCGAGCGCCCGCAGTTGCGCCGCCCCGGCGGCCCGGCCGGCCGCGCCGCCACCGGCCGGCACCGAGTTGCTGGCCTCCGACATCCCTCACACCTTCCCTCGCCGCCTGCCAGTCCCTGACAGGTCCGGTCCGCATTCTGCCCGCTCCCGGCCGCTTTCGGTGGGAGGTCCTCCCGGAGAGCGACGCCCGCACCGCAAACGGTCGCGCCGTCGCTCCCTCCAGTACGGGAACGACGGCGCGACCGTTCAGGCATCGGCCTCAGGACGAAGTGGCGTCCCGGCGGCCGGCGGGAGTGGTCACTCCCACTCGATGGTGCCCGGCGGCTTGCTGGTGACGTCGACGACGACGCGGTTCACGTCGCGGACCTCGTTGGTGATCCGGGTGGAGATCTTCGCCAGCACGTCGTACGGCAGGCGCGACCAGTCGGCGGTCATGGCGTCCTCGGACGAGACCGGGCGCAGCACGATCGGGTGGCCGTAGGTGCGGCCGTCGCCCTGCACGCCCACGCTGCGGACGTCGGCGAGCAGCACGACCGGGCACTGCCAGATCTCGCGGTCCAGACCGGCCGCGGTCAGCTCCTCGCGGGCGATCGCGTCGGCGTCGCGGAGCAGGTCCAGACGCTCCTTGGTGACCTCGCCGACGATCCGGATGCCCAGGCCCGGGCCCGGGAACGGCTGGCGCTGGACGATCTCCTCCGGCAGGCCCAGCTCCTGGCCGACCATCCGGACCTCGTCCTTGAACAGCTTGCGCAGCGGCTCCACCAGCTGGAACTGGAGGTCCTCGGGCAGGCCGCCGACGTTGTGGTGGGACTTGATGTTGGCGGTGCCGGTGCCGCCACCGGACTCCACCACGTCCGGGTACAGGGTGCCCTGGACCAGGAAGTCGACCGACTCGCCCTGCTCGCCGGCCTCGGCGACGATCTCGGCCTGGGCCTGCTCGAAGACCCGGATGAACTCCCGGCCGATGATCTTGCGCTTCTCCTCGGGGTCGGTGACCCCCTTCAGCGCGTTCAGGAAGCGCTCGGCGGCGTCGACGACCTTCAGCTGGACGCCGGTGGCGGCCACGAAGTCCTTCTCGACCTGCTCGGTCTCGCCCTTGCGCATCAGGCCGTGGTCGACGTAGACGCAGGTCAGCCGGTCGCCGATGGCCTTGTTGACCAGGGCGGCCGCGACCGCGGAGTCCACGCCGCCGGACAGGCCGCAGATCGCGCGCTTGTCGCCGACCTGCTCGCGGATCAGGGCGATCTGCTCGTCGACCACGCTGCCGGTGGTCCAGGTCGGGGCGATGCCGGCGCCGCGGTAGAGGAAGTGCTCCAGGACCTGCTGGCCGTGGTCGGAGTGCAGCACCTCGGGGTGGTACTGGACGCCGTAGAGCCGGGCCTCGTCGTTCTCGAAGGCCGCGACCGGGACCAGGTCGGTGGAGGCGGTGACGGCGAAGCCCTCCGGGGCGGCGGAGCAGGCGTCGCCGTGCGACATCCACACCGAGTGCTGCGCCGGGACGCCCTCGAACAGGGTGGAGCCGGTGCGGGAGACGGTCAGCGGGGTGCGGCCGTACTCGCGGGCGCCGTTGTTGTCGACGGTGCCGCCGAGGCTCTTGGCCATCAGCTGGAAGCCGTAGCACATGC
This sequence comes from Kitasatospora sp. NPDC127067, assembly GCF_042724755.1. Taxonomy (NCBI): domain Bacteria; kingdom Bacillati; phylum Actinomycetota; class Actinomycetes; order Kitasatosporales; family Streptomycetaceae; genus Kitasatospora; species Kitasatospora sp. NPDC127067. The sequence continues at coordinate 32,207 of NZ_JBHXEM010000090.1, forward strand.
CGAAGACCGGGACACCGGCCTCGAAGATCGCGCGGTCGATCTGCGGCGCGCCGTCTTCGTAGACCGACGAGGGGCCACCGGAGAGGATGATCGCCTTGGGGTTCTTGGCGAGCATCTCGGCGACCGGCATGCTGCTCGGCACGATCTCGCTGTAGACCCGCGCCTCACGCACCCGACGGGCGATGAGCTGGGCGTACTGGGCGCCGAAGTCGACCACCAGGACGGGGTCGTTGTCCGGCGCGGACTGGACGGGAATTGCAGAGGACACAGACGGCCTTCCGGCAGCGGTATCGAGGTGTCACGCGTGGCCGCCTCCCCGGCGGGACTGCGGCTGCGGCGGACGGTGTGGGGTGTCTGGACACCGATTCTACCGGGCTGTCCGGTTTCACTCGTCTGCCCGTCCAATGAACCGTGACCGGGCGGGGCCGCGGTTCGTTGCTTCTGACGAACGTACGGCCGCGCCGCGTCCGCCAGACGCGCCGCCCGTCCCCGCGGGGGCACCGTACGGCAGCAGGACCACGCGTGGAGCTCCACCCCAGTCCACCGGCGCACGTGGTGCCGCCGCCCGGTCCGCCGGGCGCGCGGCTCCGTGGGACCGTGCGCGGGTGCCGCGGCCGGCGAGCAGGGGACAGCGACCCCGGCCGCGACTGGGCCGAGAGGTGGGACGGCCGGAGTCCGGGGACGCCCGGGACCGGCCGTCGCACCCCCGGTCCGTTCCGGTGCGCGCCCGGGCGCACTCCCCCGTCCACCTCGTGCCGCTACGCGCGTCCCCGTGCGCCACAACCATCCGGGCCACTACGCACCGTGATCATCGACGGCGGCCCCGTCGGGAAATGCTCTGTGCCGAACTGTGCCGAACCGGTTGCAGAGCGAGCCCCTCGTCCAGCACGATGCTCGTTGTAAGCGGTTCTCCCGGCGCCTCACGGCCCACCGAGGAGGCCCGCGACGGCGTTCTCCGCAGCCGCGCCGCAGGGCGGTGGCAGCGATTGTCAGTTCACGCTCCGTGAGCGTGGGACCGGCGCAGACCTGCGTGCCGACCCGCCGCGCACGGAGGTGCGCGCCCCGCACGGCCGGCCACCCACGCCGGAGCCTCGCGGCGCACCCCTAAGCCGACCGACACGACGGCGCTCCTCCCCCGGCGCCGTCACCCCAGCACCGGCGCGGCCCTGACGCCGAGTGCTGAACGACAAAGGGCCCCGTTCCCCCGCGGGGCCCTTTGCCCTTTCCCCGTGCTCCCGGCCTCCGGCACCGTGCTCCCTGCCTCCGGCACCCCGACGGCCGCCCGGGTCAGGGGTGCTTGCGCCAGACGCTCGGGTCGACCGGCTCCTCGGCCGGGGGCGGCGGCACCGCGCCGGGCACCGGCGCCCCGCCGGCCGGGGCGGGCGGCTCCTCGTGCGAGTCGAGCACCTCGCTCACCCCGCCGCCGGAGTCGAACGGCGCGTCCTGCGGCACGACGGCCCGCGCCGGCCCGCCGTACCCCGGCACCGGACCGCCCTGCTGCGCCGGAACACCGTGCGGCGGCGTCGCGTACGGCACCTGCGGCGGCACCGTCGCCGGGTGCGGCGCGCCGCCCTGGACACGGGCGAACGGGGACTCGGCGTACGGCACCGCGCCGTTCGGCGCGCCCGTGCCCCGGTCGCGGACGGCCACCAGCAGCGGCGGCACCAGCAGGGCGCCGACCAGCGCCCAGACCGCGTTGGCCACCAGCGTGCCCAGGAACACCAGCCCGGCCGAGTACTCCTGGGAGAACTCCATCCGGGCGGTCTCGGTCCAGCCCGTCATGGACGTGGTCTCCACCAACCGCGCCCCGGAGAGCGCCATCAGCAGGGTGAGCACCCCGGCGTGCACGGCCGCCAGGCGCAGCCGGTCGGTCGCGTCCAGGCGCCGCCGGTACGCCGCCCAGCCGAGCACGCCCGCCGCGACGAGCGCGGCCAGGCCGGCCCAGCGCCAGTCGGCGCCCAGGTCCCGCAGGTCGAAGAAGGAGAACTCGGTGTCGTTGCTGCGGTCGCGCCACGAGCCGCCGCCGTCACCGGACAGACCGGTGTGCGTCCGGAAGCCCGCCCCCGAGCCGAAGCCGAGCAGGCCGAGGCCGAGGTTGGGCAGGAAGGCCAGCGAGACCCCGGTCAACGCCCCGTCGTCGCTGTTCAGCGCGACCAGCAGGAAGGCCGCCACCGAGGACAGCCCCACCGAGACCGCGAGCGCCTGGCCGGCGGTCAGCGCGGCCACCGCCCAGCCGCGCACCGAGCGGCTGCGCCAGGCCGCCCAGCGCAGCGCGTCGGTGCCGTACACCAGGAAGGCCAGCAGGGCGGCCGGCACCACGGTCCAGGCGACCGCCTCCAGCCAGCCGGAGTCCGCGGTGACCAGCAGCTCCGGCTTCCCCCGGGAGTCGAAGTAGTCGGACTTCACGCCGCGGCCGTCCGGGCTCCAGTCCGTACCGCCGACCAGGCCGAGCGCCAGGCTCACCGCCGCGAGGACCGCCGCGGTGCGCATCGCCTCGGCGGCGGCCTGGCCCCGGGTCAGCTGGCCCTCGGCCGCCTTGCGCCGGCGCAGCCCGGCCCGCAGGCCGAGCCAGAGCGCCAGGCACCACAGGACCGTGACGGTCATCGGCAGCACCCGGACGGTCTCGGTCCAGCCGTCCGGGCCCCGGCCCACCGAGCTCTGGTAGGCGAGCCGGAACGGCGCGCCGAGCGCGTTCAGGGTCATCGACAGCATCGCGCCGAAGCGCTCGCCGAAGCCGGGCGCCTCGAACCGGTACTGGTACTGGTAGTCGCTGGGGACCGCCGCGATCAGCGCCACGGCCAGCAGGACGAGGGTCGGCGCGACGGCCGCCCTGGCCGCCGGGCGCCAGTCCGCGGCCGTCAGCAGGCGCTGGAGGGCGGGCTGCCTGTCGTACGACTGCCCGGCGCCCCAGCTGCCCAGGGCGGGCGGGGCCGCGGCCGCGGGCCCGTACCCCGGCTGCGGACCGTACTCCGGCTGCGGCCGGTACCCGGGCGGCGGAACGGGCGGCGGAACGGGCGCAGCCGCACCCGGCGGTGGCGGCGGGACGGCGGCCGGCGGGGCGGTCGGCGGGGCCGGGGGCGCGAACGGCCGGCCGCACGACCCGCAGGCGGGCGCCCCCTCCGCCGAAGTCGCCCCGCACGATGTGCAGTTGGCCATGGCCCGCGTTCCCCCCGCTCGACGAGTTCCTGGCCGCCCCAGGGAGCCCGTTTATCCCATCGGACCCGAACGGCTGTCAACCGGGAACCGGCGCAGGCGGATTGGCCCGCCGGACCGGGTTCAGCCGCGCTTCTTCGGGACCTCCGGGACGGGCAGCAGCGGCAGCCGCAGCGCGCCGAAAGCGCCCTCGGGCACGGCCGGCCGCACCGGCGCCACCGCCGCGACCCGCCGGTACTCCTCGCCCTGGGCCGGGCGCGGGTCCGCCTCGCCCTTGTTCGGCCACATCGACAGGGCGCGCTCGGCCTGGGCCGTGATGGTGAGCGAGGGGTTGACGCCCAGGTTGGCGGAGACGGCCGAACCGTCCACCACGCTGATCCCCGGGTAGCCGTACAGCCGGTGGTACGGGTCCACCACGCCGGTCCCGGGGGCGTCGCCGATCGGGCAGCCGCCCAGGAAGTGCGCCGTCATCGGGATGTCGAAGATCTCGCCGACGGTGCTGCCGGGGAAGCCGTTGATCTCGTCGGCCAGCGCCTGGGCGCCGCGCTCGGCCGCCGGGATCCAGGTCGGGTTGGGCTCGCCGTGGCCCTGGGCGGAGGTGAGCCGGGCCTTGCCGAGCGGGCCCTTCCGCAGCGAGACGGTGATCGAGTTGTCGAGCGACTGCATCACCAGGCCGATGATCGTCTTCTCGGACCAGCGGCGCTGGTTCATCGAGCGGGCGAAGGTCACCGGGTGGAGCGCCGAGTTGCCCAGGTAGCGCAGCCAGCGCGGGAGCGTTCCGCCACCCCTGACCTGGGCGATGGACAGTGCGCCCATCGCGTTGGAGCCCTTGCCGTAGCGGACCGGCTCGATGTGGGTGTTGGCGTCCGGGTGGATCGAGGAGGTGATCGCCACGCCCTTGGTGAAGTCCGCCTTGGCGCCGTAGCGCCGGTCGGTGGTCTGCGCCCCCACCAGGGCCTCGGAGTTGGTCCGGGTCAGCTCGCCCAGCCGCTCCGAGATCCGGGGCAGGTGGCCGCCGTCCCGCATCCGGTGCAGCAGCGACTGGGTGCCGTAGGTGCCGGCCGCGACGACCACCCGGCCCGCGGTGATGGTCCGCGCGCCCGCCTTCACCCGGTCGGTCTTCGAGCGCGCGTCGGTGCGGCGCACGTCCACGGCGAAGCCCCGGTCCCCGTCGGCCCCGCCGATCTCCCGGATCCGGGCCACCGTGGTGAGCGGGTGGATCTCCGCACCACCCTTCTCGGCCAGGTACAGGTAGTTCTCGGTGAGCATGTTCTTGGCGCCGTGCCGGCAGCCGGTCATGCACTCGCCGCACTCCACGCAGGCCTTGCGGGCCGGGCCGGCGCCGCCGAAGTACGGGTCGGCCACCTCGCCCCCCGGGGCCGCCTCGGCCGTGCCTCCCCCGGACCCCGTCCGGGAGGTGCCCCCGGCGTCCTCGCCGTCGCCGAAGAAGACCCCGACCGGCGCCATGTGGAAGGTGTCGCCGACGCCCATCCGCTCGGCGGCCGCCTTGAGGTGGACGTCGGACGGGGTGAGGGTCGGGTTGAGCCGGACCCCGAGCATCCGCTGCGCCTGGTCGTAGAACGGCGCCAACTCCTGCTGCCAGTCGGTGATGTGGCGCCACTGCCGGTCCTCGAAGAAGGCCTTCGGCGGCACGTACAGGGTGTTGGCGTAGTTCAGCGAGCCGCCGCCGACCCCGGCGCCGGCCAGGATCAGCACGTTGGCCAGCAGGTGGATGCGCTGGATGCCGTACAGCCCGAGCCGCGGCGCCCACAGGTAGTTCGGCAGGTCCCAGGAGTTCCTGGGCAGTTCGTCCCGGTCGAAGCGCCGCCCGGCCTCCAGGACGGCGACCCGGTAGCCCTTCTCGGTCAGCCGCAGCGCCGCGACCGAACCGCCGAAGCCGGACCCGACCACCACCACGTCGTAGTCGAACTCCGCCGCACCGCCGGACTGCACCATCTGCCACCGCTCCTTCGCCGGGTGAACCTGTCTGTGGGGCGGCGGGCCGGGCCCGCGCGCACTGCGGGGCC
>NZ_JBHXEM010000091.1:0-36803 GCF_042724755.1 Kitasatospora sp. NPDC127067
GCGAACCCCTCGGTTCGCGCGGCAGCGGATTGACGATCGACGAACGTCCTCAGACGTTGAAGCCGAGGGCGCGGAGCTGGTCGCGGCCGTCGTCGGTGATCTTGTCGGGGCCCCACGGCGGCATCCAGACCCAGTTGATGCGCAGGTCCTGCACCAGGCCGTCGGTGGCGGTCTTGGCCTGGTCCTCGATGACGTCGGTCAGCGGGCAGGCCGCCGAGGTGAGCGTCATGTCGATGGTGGCCACGTCGGACTCGTCGATGTGGATGCCGTAGATCAGGCCCAGGTTGACGACGTCGATGCCCAGTTCGGGGTCGACGACGTCCATCAGGGCCTCGGTCAGGTCCTCGACCGAGACCGTGCCGGCGGTGGTGCCGACGATGAGACCGGTCTGCTGCTCCGCAGCGGGGGCCTCGGTGCCGGTGGTGGTGGTGCTCTCGTCACTCATGGTCTTGTCCTCCTCTGCGGGGTCAGTCGTTCACGGCGGGGTTCTGGGCGAGCGCCTGGGCGGTGGCGTCCTTCCAGGCCATCCAGCTGAGCAGGGCGCACTTGACCCGGGCCGGGTACTTGGAGACGCCGGCGAACGCGACCGCGTCCTCCAGCACCTCCTCGTCGCCCTCGCCCTGGCCCTTGCTCTGCATCAGCTCCAGGAAGGCCTCCTGGACCGCCTGCGCCTCGCCCACGGTCTTGCCGACCACCAGGTCGTTGAGCACCGAGGCACTCGCCTGGCTGATCGAACAGCCCTGCGACTCGTAGGAGACGTCGGTGACGGTGGCGCCGTCGAGCTTCACCCGCAGGGTGATCTCGTCGCCGCACGTCGGGTTGACGTGGTGCACCTCGGCGTCACCGTCCCGCAGCCCCTTGCCGTGCGGGTTGCGGTAGTGGTCCAGGATGATGTCCTGGTACATCGAGTCGAGCTTCATGGTCGTCCTGCCCCGTCCCTCAGCCGAAGAAGTTCCGGACGTGGTGCAGGCCGTCGATCAGCGCGTCGACCTCGCCCGGCGTCGAGTACAGATAGAACGACGCCCGCGTGGTCGCCGGAATTCCGTACCGCAGGCACACCGGCCGCGCGCAGTGGTGGCCGACGCGCACGGCGATGCCCTGCTCGTCCAGCACCTGGCCCACGTCGTGCGGGTGGATGTCGCCGAGGGTGAAGGAGATCGCGGCACCGCGGTCCACGGCCGTGCGCGGGCCGATGATCCGCAGGTCCGGGACCTCCAGCAGCCGCTCGACGGCGTACTCGGTGATCGCGTGCTCGTGCGCCGCGATCTTCTCCATGCCGATGCCCTGGAGGTAGTCGATGGCCGCGCCGAGCCCGACCGCCTGGGCGATCGGCGGGGTGCCGGCCTCGAACTTGTGGGGCGCCGGGGCGTAGGTGGACGAGCCCATGGTGACGGTCTCGATCATCTCGCCGCCGCCGAGGAACGGCGGGAGGTCCTCCAGCAGCTCCTGGCGGCCCCAGAGCACGCCGATGCCGGTCGGGGCCAGCATCTTGTGGCCGGTGAAGGCGACGAAGTCGGCCTCCAGCGCCTGCACGTCCAGCACCATGTGCGGCGCGGCCTGCGAGGCGTCGATGACGACCAGCGCGCCGACCGACTGGGCCTTGCGGACGATCGTCTCGACCGGGTTGATCGTGCCGAGCAGGTTGGAGACCAGGGTGAAGGAGACCACCTTGGTCTTCTCGGTGATCAGCTCGTCGATGTTCGACAGGTCGAGCCGGCCCTCGTCGGTCAGCCCGAACCACTTGAGCTTCGCGCCGCTGCGCTGCGACAGCAGCTGCCACGGGACGATGTTGGAGTGGTGCTCCATCTCCGTGATGACGATCTCGGAGTCGGCGTCCACCCGGTAGGGCTCGTCGGCCCAGGCCAGCATGTTGGCGACGAGGTTGAGCGACTCCGAGGCGTTCTTGGTGAAGATCACCTCGTTGCGGCTCGGCGCGTTGACGAAGGCCGCGACCTTGTCCCGGGCGCCCTCGTACAGCGCCGTGGCCTCCTCGGCGAGCACGTGCACGCCGCGGTGGACGTTGGCGTTGTGCCGCTCGTAGTAGGCGTTCAGGGCGTCCAGCACCTGGCGCGGCTTCTGCGAGGTGGCCGCGTTGTCCAGGTAGACCAGCGGCTTGTCGTCGTGCAGCACCCGCTGGAGGACCGGGAAGTCCTTGCGGATCGCGTCGGTGTCGAGCAGTCCCGCAAACGGATGGGTCACTCGGACGCGCCCCCCTTCACATACGACTCGTAGCCCTCTTCCTCCAGCTTGTCGGCCAGCTCGGCGCCGCCGGACTCGACGATGCGGCCGCCCGCGAAGACGTGGACGTGGTCGGGCTTGATGTACCGCAGGATGCGGGTGTAGTGGGTCACCAGCAGGGTGCCGACCTCGCCGGTCGAGCGGACCCGGTTGATGCCCTCGGAGACGATCCGCAGCGCGTCGACGTCCAGGCCGGAGTCGGTCTCGTCGAGGATCGCGATCTTCGGCTTGAGCAGCTCCAGCTGGAGGATCTCGTGGCGCTTCTTCTCACCGCCGGAGAAGCCCTCGTTGACGTTGCGCTCGGCGAAGGCCGGGTCCATCTGGAGGGCGGCCATCGCCTCCTTGACCTCCTTCACCCACAGCCGCAGCTTGGGGGCCTCGCCGCGGACGGCGGTGGCGGCGGTGCGCAGGAAGTTGGAGACCGAGACGCCGGGGACCTCGACCGGGTACTGCATGGCCAGGAAGACGCCGGCCTTGGCGCGCTCGTCGACGGACATCTCCAGGACGTCCTCGCCGTCCAGCAGCACCGAGCCGCCGGTGACGGTGTACTTGGGGTGGCCGGCCAGCGAGTAGGCGAGGGTGGACTTGCCGGAGCCGTTCGGACCCATGATGGCGTGGGTCTCGCCCTGCTTCACGGTCAGGTCCACGCCCTTCAGGATCTCGCGCGGGCCGTTCTCGGCGTCCACGGAGACGTGCAGGTCGCGGATTTCAAGGGTTGCCATGTGTACTCAGGACTCCTGGTTGACGGAGACGAGCACATCGTCCCCTTCGATCTTTACGGGGTAGACAGCGACCGGCTTGGTGGCGGGCAGGCCGGACGGCTTGCCGGTGCGCAGGTCGAAGCTGGAGCCGTGCAGCCAGCACTCGATCATGCAGTCCTCGACCTCGCCCTCGGAGAGCGAGACGTTCGCGTGCGAGCAGGTGTCGTTGACCGCGAACACCCCCTCGTCGGTGCGGACGACGGAGACCGGCACGCCGTTGAGGTCCACGCGCTTGGGAACGTCCTCCTGGAGGTCGCTCAGCGCGCAGGCACGGAGGAAGGTCATCGCGTTCAGACCGCCGATTCCAGCTCGGCGTCGATCTTCTCCATGAGCTGGTCCTGGACCTCGGCCACGCCGATCTGCTGGAGCAGCTCGGCGAAGAAGCCGCGCACGACCAGGCGGCGCGCCTCGTCGGCCGGGATGCCGCGGGCCTGCAGGTAGAACAGCTGCTCGTCGTCGAAGCGGCCGGTCGCCGAGGCGTGGCCGGCGCCGACGATCTCGCCGGTCTCGATCTCCAGGTTCGGGATCGAGTCGACCCGGGCGCCGTCGGTGAGCACCAGGTTCCGGTTGAGCTCGTAGGTGTCGGTGCCGACCGCGGCGGCGCGGATCAGCACGTCGCCGACCCAGACCGCGTGCGCGTCCTGGCCCTGGAGCGCGCCCTTGTACGCCACGTTCGACCGGCAGTGCGGCGTGTCGTGGTCGATCACCAGGCGGTGCTCCAGGTGCTGGCCGGCGTCGGCGAAGTAGAGGCCGAACAGCTCGGCCTCGCCGCCGGGGCCCGCGTAGGCGACCCGCGGGTGCAGGCGGACCAGGTCGCCGCCGAAGGTGACGACCACGGACTTGAAGGAGGCGTCCCGGCCGATCAGCGCGTTGTGCTGGGCGGCGTGGACGGCGTCGCGCTCCCAGTCCTGCACGGAGACGAAGGTGAGCTTGGCGCCCTCGCCGACCAGCAGCTCGACGTTGGCGGCCCGGGTGCCGGTGCCCTCGTGGTTCAGCACCACGACGGCCTCGGCGAACGGCTTGACGTCGATCACCACGTGGGCGAAGCGGACGCCGCCCTCGCCGCGCACGTCGATCCTGACCGGCTCGGCCAGCACCGACTCCTTGGGGACGGTGACCACCAGCGCCTGCTCGAAGGCGCTGAACGCCTGCGCGGCGACCCGGTCGACCGGCTTGCCGGCCTTGCCCAGGCGGGCGTCGTCCCGGCCGACGGTCTCGGCGGTGACGCCGTCGGGCAGCGTGAACTCGACCTTGTCCTCACCGCGCGGGGCGGAGGCGGCGGTGCCGTCGTGCAGCCCGCCGAGGCGGTGCAGCGGGGTGAACCGCCAGTCCTCCTCGCGGCCGGTGGGCACCGGGAAGTCGTTCACGTCGAAGGACGGCTTGACCGCGACGCGCGCGTCGATCGGCTGCTGGACCGCGGTGCGGCCGGTGCCGGGGCCGGCGAGCTGCGCGCCCGCGCCGGCGGTGCCGACCTCGATCGACCCGGCGGTGGTGGAGCCGGTGGTGTTCTGCTCAGCCATGGCTGTTCGTAGTGCTCTCTTCCTCGGAAATGAGTGGACGGCGGCGGCGGCCTGGGGTCAGCCGACCGCGCCCTCCATCTGCAGCTCGATCAGCCTGTTGAGCTCCAGCGCGTACTCCATCGGCAGCTCGCGCGCGATCGGCTCGACGAAGCCGCGGACGATCATCGCCATCGCCTCGAACTCGGTCAGGCCGCGGCTCATCAGGTAGAAGAGCTGGTCCTCGCTGACCTTGGAGACGGTCGCCTCGTGGCCCATGGACACGTCGTCCTCGCGGACGTCCACGTACGGGTAGGTGTCCGAGCGGGAGATGGTGTCCACCAGCAGCGCGTCGCACAGCACGTTGGACTTGGCGCCCTTGGAGCCCTCGCCGATCTCGATCAGGCCGCGGTAGGAGGTCCGGCCGCCGCCGCGCGCCACCGACTTGGAGACGATGTTGGAGGAGGTGTTCGGCGCCATGTGCACCATCTTGGCGCCGGCGTCCTGGTGCTGGCCCTCGCCCGCGAAGGCGATCGACAGGGTCTCGCCCTTGGCGTGCTCGCCCATCAGGTAGACGGCCGGGTACTTCATGGTGACCTTGGAGCCGATGTTGCCGTCGACCCACTCCATGGTCGCGCCCTCGTACGCCACGGCGCGCTTGGTGACCAGGTTGTAGACGTTGTTCGACCAGTTCTGGATGGTCGTGTAGCGGCAGCGGCCGCCCTTCTTGACGATGATCTCCACGACCGCCGAGTGCAGCGAGTCGGAGGAGTAGATCGGGGCGGTGCAGCCCTCGACGTAGTGGACGTAGGCGTCCTCGTCGACGATGATCAGCGTCCGCTCGAACTGGCCCATGTTCTCGGTGTTGATCCGGAAGTAGGCCTGGAGCGGGATGTCCACGTGCACGCCCTTCGGCACGTAGATGAACGAGCCGCCGGACCACACGGCCGTGTTCAGCGCGGCGAACTTGTTGTCGCCGACCGGGATCACGGTGCCGAAGTACTCCTTGAAGATCTCCGGGTGCTCGCGCAGCGCGGTGTCGGTGTCCAGGAAGATGACACCCTGCTCCTCCAGGTCCTCACGGATCTGGTGGTAGACGACCTCGGACTCGTACTGGGCGGCGACACCGGCGACCAGGCGCTGCTTCTCCGCCTCCGGGATGCCGAGCTTGTCGTAGGTGGCCTTGATGTCCGCGGGCAGGTCCTCCCAGGACTCGGCCTGCTTCTCGGTGGAGCGGACGAAGTACTTGATGTTGTCGAAGTCGATGCCGGAGAGGTCGGAGCCCCAGGTCGGCATGGGCTTCTTGCCGAACAGCTTCAGGCCCTTGAGCCGCAGGTTCAGCATCCACTCGGACTCGTTCTTCTTCGCCGAGATGTCGCGGACGACCTCCTCGCTGAGCCCGCGCTTGGCCGCGGCACCGGCGGTGTCCGGGTCGGCCCAGCCGTACTCGTAATTGCCGAGGCCTTCGAGCTCGGGGTGCGAAACGGTGTCAGTCATGCGAGCTTCCTAACGCGCGGACGCTGAATCTTCGGTGGACGTACCGGCAGTCGGCACTGCATCGGAGCCGCGTCCCGCCGGGGGCTGGGCGGGCGACGATGCGGCACCGGGTGCCGGCACATAGGTGGTGCAGACCCCGTCGCCGTGGGCGATCGTGGCCAGCCGTTGCACATGGGTGCCCAGGAGCTGGGAGAAGACCTCGGTCTCCGCCTCGCAGAGCTGCGGGAACTGCTCGGCGATGTGCGCGACCGGGCAGTGGTGCTGGCAGAGCTGGGCGCCCGCCGGGGCCTTGGCCGCGGCCGACGGGACACGCCGCACCGTGGCAGCGTACCCGTCCGCGCTCAGCGCCTGGGCCAGCGCCTCGGTGCGTTCCCCGGCGGCGGCCAGCCGCAGGGCCTCCAGGTACTTCTCGGCCTGCTGGCCGAACCGGGCACGGGCGAAGGCGGCGACCGCCTCCTCCCCCGCCTTGCCGCCGCCCACCGAGTCCGCGATCCAGCGCAGCGCGTCGGCGGCGAGCTGGTCGTACGCCTGGTAGAAGGCGTCCCGGCCGGCGTCGGTGAGGGCGAAGACCTTGGCCGGACGGCCCCGGCCGCGGCTTCCGTAGACCCGCTGTTCGCGGGACTCGACCAGACGGGTGGCGACCAGCCCGTCGAGGTGGCGGCGGACGGCGGCGGCGGTGAGGCCGAGCCGGTTCGCCAGGTCGGCGGCGGAGGAGGGGCCGTGGTCCAGGATCGACCGGGCGACCCGGTCCCGGGTGGCCCGGTGGCCCTCCAGCAGCACCTCGGCCGCCGTCACGGGCACGTCGCAGGAGGAGGCCGTCTCGGCCTCCTGCTGCTGGGCGTGCTCGCGCATGTTTTTCACAACACCAGTGTTGCGTAATTCCTTCCGTCGGGACAACCCGTGATCCAGGCCTCACCGGTGTCATCTGTCACGCAGGTTAGCCTTACCTGACCTGCGAAAACGATCATCGAGCCGCCGTCCGGCCCGCGCGTCAGGCCCTCTTACACTCGCCGGTATGCACTCCGAACCCGCGGTCCAGATCGCCGGGCTGGTCAAACGCTACGGCGACAAGCTCGCGGTGGACGGCCTCGACCTCACCATCCCGGCCGGCGCGATCACCGCCGTCCTCGGCCCCAACGGCGCCGGCAAGACCACCACCATCGAGACCTGCGAGGGCTACCGCCGCCCCGACGCCGGCACCGTCCGGGTCCTCGGCCTCGACCCGGTCGCCCAGAGCGCCGCGCTGCGGCCCCGGATCGGCGTCATGCTGCAGTCCGGCGGCGTGTACGCGGGCGCGCGCGCCGTCGAGATGCTGCGGCACACCGCCAAGCTGCACGCCCACCCGCTGGACGTGGACGCCCTGGTCGAGCGCCTCGGCCTCGGCTCCTGCGGCCGCACCGCCTACCGGCGGCTGTCCGGCGGCCAGCAGCAGCGGCTCGCCCTGGCGATGGCCGTGGTCGGCCGCCCCGAGCTGGTCTTCCTGGACGAGCCCACCGCGGGCCTCGACCCGCAGGCCCGGCGGGCCACCTGGGAGCTGGTGCGCGACCTGCGCCGGGACGGCGTCACCGTGGTCGTCACCACCCACCACATGGACGAGGCCGAGCAGCTCGCCGACCGGGTCGCCGTCGTGGACCGCGGCCGGGTGATCGCCGACGGCACCACCGAGGAGCTGTGCCGCGGCGGCGCCGAGGACTCCCTGCGCTTCGACGGCCCGCCCGGCCTCGACCTCGGCCCGCTGCTCAAGGAGCTGCCCGAGGGCGCCGCGGCCACCGAGACCGCCCCCGGCAGCTACCGCGTCGAGGCGCCCGTCGACCCGAAGCTGGTGGCCACCGTCACCGGCTGGTGCGCGGCCTCCGGCGTCCTGCCCGAACGGCTGTCCGTCCAGCGCCGCAGCCTGGAGGACGTCTTCCTCGACCTGACCGGACGGGAGCTGCGCTCGTGAGCGAACGGAGTGAGGGAACCATGACCGCCGCCACGACCGACTACTCCCCCGCGCCGGGCCCCGCGCCCGTCGGCCGGATGCTGCTCGCCCAGACCGCGTTCGAGACCCGGATGCTGCTGCGCAACGGTGAGCAGCTGCTGCTCACCGTGGTCATCCCGACCGTGCTGCTGGTGCTGTTCTCCGCCGTGGACGTCGTCGCGGTCGAGGGCCCCGGCAAGCGGGTCGACTTCCTGGCGCCCGGCCTGCTGGCGCTGGCCGTGATGTCCACCGCCTTCACCGGCCAGGCCATCGCCACCGGGTTCGAGCGCCGCTACGGCGTCCTGAAGCGGCTCGGCGCCAGCCCGCTGCCGCGCTGGGCGCTGCTGACCGCCAAGACCGGCTGCGTCCTGGTGACGGAGGCGCTGCAGGTGGCGCTGCTGTCGGTGATCGCGCTGGCCCTCGGCTGGTCCCCGCACGGCGACCCGCTGACCGTCGCCGCGCTGCTGGTCCTCGGCACCGCCGCCTTCTCCGGGCTCGGCCTGCTGATGGCCGGCACCCTGAAGGCCGAGGCCACCCTGGCCGGCGCCAACCTGGTGTTCGTCCTGCTGCTGCTCGGCGGCGGGGTGATCGTGCCGCTGACCAGGTTCCCCGAGGCCGTGCGGTCGGTGCTGGAGCTGCTGCCGATCTCGGCGCTCTCGGACGGCCTGCGGTCGGTGCTCCAGAACGGCGCCGGGGTGCCGTGGGCCGACCTCGGCATCCTGGCCGGCTGGTCGGTGCTCGGCCTGGCCGCGGCCGCCCGCTTCTTCCGCTGGGAGTAGGTCGGCGGGTAACGACGCACGACGCCCCCCGGCCGCCTTGGGCCGGGGGGCGTCGTGGTCATCGGGCCGGGGTGTCAGCTCTCGCTGCCGCCGCGGCGCTTGCGGGCGAGCAGGACGAGCGCGCCGCCGACCAGCAGCACGCCGCCGCCGGCCGCCGCGATGATCGGGGTCGAGTCGCTGCTACCGGTCTGGGCGAGCGCCGGCGCGCTGGTGGTGGGCGTCGGGGTCGGCGTCGGGGTCTTGCTCGGGGTGGGCGTGGCCGACGGGGTCGGCGTGGCCGGGGGCGTGGTCGACGGCGTGGGGGTCGGGGTCGGCGTCGGCGTCGGCGTCGGCGTCGGGGTCGGCGTCTTGGTGGGGGTGGGCGTGGGGGTGGGAGTCGGCGTGTGGCACGGCTCGATGGTCTTGGTCTCGTTGATGTTCCAGCCCTTCTCGTTCGGGTTCTCCGTGGTGGTGACCACCAGGTTCGCCTTGATCGGGGCGTTGTGATCCTTCACCGGGAAGGTGCCGTGGTACTCCTTCGGGAAGGTCTTGCCATCCAGGACCTTCTCGCCGTCGATGGTGAGGCTGACGGTGTTCTTCACGGTCTCGTTGCCGCTGTAGTTGATCAGATCGATCACGATCTTGTCGCAGGTCACCGTCCAACTCGGCACGTGCGCCGAGGCATTGGTGGCCAGCGCCAGGGGCAGGAGAAAACCGGCCGCAGCCGTTCCGGCAAGCGCCGTCGCACCGATCGCGAAGTGCCGCTGCTGTCGTGCCATTACTTTGTTCCCCTCCGAACGGTCTTGTGCAGCAGGCGTGTTGAGTGGTTCGCGGTGGCCCGCTACGACTGTCCGGGGGACTCTACCGGCACTCCCGCACCCCGCCACACCCCGCCGTACGACCGGATATCGACTGTCCGTCCGTCTTCCGATGTGCATGACCAGCCCATCACAGCCGTCACCTCGCGGAACGCGGATTCGACAAACCTGAATGGACTTCGTCACCTTCAAGACAGAACGGAGCCCTCGGTGATCGGGTTCAATCACCGAGGGCTCCGATTCAGTCAGCCGACGAACAGCGGGCCATTCCGGCCTTTCCGTCGATTCCGCCCCTCCGCGGCCGGGGGCCGCCGCCGGGGCGGGCTCGACCGGCTCAGGCCTTCGTGGTGGCCGCCTTGCGCCGGGCGGCCACCACGATCGCACCGCCGGCCGCGAGCACGACCGCACCGCCGATCGCCAGCGGCAGCACCGGGCCGGAGCCGGTGTGCGCCAGGTTGCCGCCCGCGTCCGGCTGGGCGGACGGGCTGCCCGAGGCCGACGGGGCGGTGGTCGCGCCACTGGCCGACGCGCTGGGCGAACCGCTCGCGCCGGGCGTGCCGGTCGCCGGGGTGGACGGGCTGCCCGAGGGGCTCGCCGAACCGCTCGGGGAGGTCGAGGCGCTCGGCGTGGCCGACGGCGAGCCGCTCGGCACGGTCGGCGGCACCGTCGGCGTGCCGGACGGCGTCGGCACGGTGCCCGGCAGGCAGCCGGTGAAGGGGTAGTGGTGCGTCTCCGCACCGCCCTTGCCGGTCAGCGAGGCGGCGATCACCGAGCCGTTGACCGGACCGCCGCTGCCGAGGTCGAAGGCGGCGTTCGGCGCGAGCACGGTCCCGGCCCAGGCGGCCTGGCTGTTCTTGACCACCTTGGTGGCGGTCGGGAAGTTCCAGAGCAGCTTGGAGCGGATCGCCCCGCCCGCGGCGCTCTGCAGCTTGTCGTCCAGCACGAAGGCCTTCCGGCCCTCGTCCCACAGGTGGAAGCCGGTGGTCCCGGCCGCCGCCATGTCGTACGAGCCGCCGGTCACGTTGACCACCGTCACCGAGCCGGCCGGCACCTTGAGGAAGACGTCCTTGGCGCCCTGCAGCCTGGCCGCGTCGACGGTGAAGCTGTTGTACTTCGCGTCCCCGCCGGTGAACGTCAGCCTGGCGCCCTCGGCCTGGACGGTGGCGCCGGCGGTCTGCGGCACGGCGGCCAGCGAGGTGGCGGCGGCGCGCAGCTTGGCGAACTCGGCCTTGAAGTCGATCGGCGAGGAGCCCTGGGCGACGGCCCCCTGGTGGGCCTGGACGGTGGCGCCGTCGGCCTTGGAGCCGAAGACGCCGTTGCCCTTCATCACCTGGGTGTTGTGGCCGGTGATCCGGCCCGCCACGACCAGGGCGTTCTTGCCGGGCAGGGCGTCGACCTGGGCCGCGGTGAGCTCCTGGCCGACCGAGAAGCCGCCGGTGAAGTCGGCGTTGCCGCCGACCGCGACCGCGCCCTCGGCGTCGGGGGTGTGGGTGTCGTCGCCCTCGATGAATTCGCCGTAGAGGTTGGCGACCCCGAGACCGCGGCACTCCTGGTCGGCGCCGACGGCCTGGGCGGCCGGCGCGATCAGGCCGGCCAGTGCGAGAGAGCCACCGACGGCGAGCGCGGCGGCGGAAGTGGATATGCGCATGTGCAGGTCTCCGCTTACGTGCGGGAGGAGGTGGGAGAGAGGTCCGAAAAAAGGTATGGACCAGAGGCGCACTCTCTCCACCCGAACCACAATTGGTCAAGACCAATGCGCATCTTGAGGGATTCACCCCCTTTGTCCGCGTGTCCCGTCCCGGCGTGTCGCCGGCCCCGGACTCCGCCGCCCACGGCCGCGCGCAGCCGTGCCCCGCCCCAAGATCGCCTGTAAGGCCGCCTACGATTGACCCCGTGCCTAACCCCTTCTCCCTGCTCGCCGAGCGCTGGCAGCCATCCGCCGAGATGGTCCGCCGCGCCACGTTCGCCGCGCTGGTGATGAGCGTGGTGATCGTCGTCACCGGCGGCGCCGTCCGGCTCACCGCCTCCGGCCTCGGCTGTACGACCTGGCCCCGATGCACCGACGAGAGCCTGACGCCCACCGCCGAGATGGGCTTCCACGGCGTCGTCGAGTTCACCAACCGGATGCTCACCTACGTGCTGAGCGCCGCCGTCGGCTGGGCCATCCTGGCCGCCCGCTGCCACCGGCCCTGGCGGCACAGCATGACCAGGCTCGGCTGGGCGCAGTTCTGGCTGGTGATGAGCAACGCCGTACTCGGCGGCATCACCGTGCTGACCGGCCTCAACCCGTACACCGTGGCGCTGCACATGATCGCCGCGATGGCCCTGGTCTGGGTCGCGCTGCTGATGTGGGAGCGGTCCAAGGAGGGCGACGGCCCGCCCCGCCTCTCGGTGGCCCGGCCGATCCACCAGCTGTCCTACGTCCTGGTCACCGTGATCGGCCTGCTCGTCGCGGCCGGCACCCTGGTGACCGGCGCCGGGCACCACCCCGGCACGCCCAAGGACAACAAGATCGTCCCGCGCATCCCGATCGACTACGACCGCCTCGCCCAGTTCCACGCCGACTTCGCGTTCGTCTCGGTCGGCCTGGCCATCGCGGTGATCTTCGTCTTCGCCGCCGTCAAGGCCCCGCAGCCCGCCCGCGCCCGGGCCAAGGAGCTGCTCGCCGTCCTGCTGCTGCAGGGCGTGCTCGGCTTCGTCCAGTACTTCACCGACGCGCCCGAGCTCATGGTCGGCCTGCACATGCTGCTCGCCGCCCTCACCTGGATCGCCGCGCTGCGCGTCCCGCTCGCCCTGCGCACCCGCGCGGACGCGGCGACCGCCGATCAGCTGCCCGTCCAGACCCCGCAGACCGCCTCGGTCTGACCCCCGGCAGCACCGACGGCCCGGCTCCTCCGCACGGAGGAGCCGGGCCGTCGCCGTGTCCGGGCCGGGTTCAGCCGCCGAGCTGGATGCCGGCCATCCGCTTCCACTCGTACGCGCCGGTCTTCACCTTGAGGCCCAGCTCGCCCTCGAAGTCCTCGTGCAGGGTCAGCCCGGCCAGCTCCGCGGCCCGGCGGCCGACGGCGTAGCTGGGGGCCACCTGGTCCCCCCAGGCGCCGTCCGCGCCCACCACGACGATCCGGGTGGCCACGGAGCCGACGTACTCGACGACCGCGTCGGCGCTGCCGCCGTGCTGCCGGGCGAAGCTGGTCAGGTGCTTGGCGATGCGCTTGGCACGGCGCTCGGTACGGGCGTCCGGCGCGGTGGCGGTCTCAACGCTGCTCATGCCCGCATGCTACCCACCGGTAGCGCCGCTGGCGACGGGAGCACCCTGTGCACCGGGCCACATACTGGAGGAGTGACCTTCTCCGGCTGGCCGGCCGAGGCGCTCGACTTCTACGAGCACCTGGAAGCCGACAACTCCAAGACCTTCTGGCAGTCCCACAAGGACGTCTACGACGGCGTCGTCCGGGCCCCGATGGAGCTGCTGCTCGCCGAACTGGAGCCGGAGTTCGGGCCGGGGAAGATCTTCCGGCCCAACCGCGACGTCCGGTTCAGCGTCGACAAGTCCCCGTACAAGACCCACATCGGCGCCCATCTGGAGAGCGGCGGCTACATCCAGCTCTCCGCCGACGGGCTGGCCTGCGGCAACGGCTTCTACCAGCTCGCCCCGGACCAGCTGGAGCGCTACCGCGCCGCCGTCGCGGAGGACGTCACCGGCGCGGAGCTGGAGCGGGTGATCGCCCGGGTGGAGCAGCAGGGCCCGCTGGTGGTCGGCCGGGACTCCCTCAAGTCGGCCCCGCGCGGCTACCCCAAGGACCACCCCAGGATCGGGCTGCTGCGCCACAAGGGCCTGGTGGCCTGGCAGGAGTGGGAGCCCGCGAAGTGGCTGGGCACCCGCGCCGCCCACACCCGGATCACCGGCTTCCTGCACGCCTCCCAGCCACTGCGGGACTGGCTGGACGACCACGTCGGCCCGTCCGAACTCCCCGGACGCTGACACCCCCGGAACGCGGGAGAGCCCCGGTCCACCGGACCGGGGCTCTCCCGACGAATCCCTACTTCACGAACGGGTCCCTACTTGACGAACGGGTCGATCGCGCAGACCACCATCAGCAGCGACAGGTAGGTGATCGACCAGTGGAACAGCCGCATCTCCTTGAGCTTCGCGCCCACGATCCCGGCCTTGGCCCGCCCGTACAGCGCGTGCGCCTCGCGCAGCCAGGCCGCGCCCAGCAGCACCGCGGCGACCGGGTACAGCCAGCTCATGTGTCCCAGCGGCCAGAGCGCCAGCGAGACCGCCACCATCACCCAGGAGTAGATGACGACCTGCTTGCCGACCGCCACGTTGCCCTTGATCACCGGCAGCATCGGCACGCCGGCCCGCGCGTAGTCGTCGCGGACCTTCATCGACAGCACCCAGGTGTGCGGCGGCGTCCAGAAGAACACCACCAGGAACAGCACCACCGCGGCCCAGGACATCGAGTTGGTCACCGAGGACCAGCCGACCAGCACCGGCATGCAGCCGGCGATGCCGCCCCAGACGATGTTCTGCGAGGTGCGCCGCTTGAGCCCCAGCGTGTAGACGAACACGTAGAACAGCAGCGCGCCCAGCGCCAGCCCGGCCGACAGCCAGTTGACCCCGAAGCCCAGCAGCAGGGTCGAGACGACCGCGAGCACGACGCCGAACACCAGCGCCTCGCGCGGCGACACCATCCCGGTGACGATCGGCCGCCGCTCGGTGCGCGACATGATCGCGTCGATGTCCCGGTCGATGTACATGTTGAGGGCGTTGGCGCCACCGGCCGAGAGGTAGCCGCCGATGACGACCTTCAGCACCAGCAGCATGTTCGGCACGCCCTGTTGAGCCAGGAACATCACCGGCACGGTGCTCATCAGCAGCAGCTCGATGATCCGCGGCTTGGTCAGTGCGACGAACGCGCCGACACGGGCCCCGAACGGCCGGTGCGCAGGAGTCGCCCCGGTGACCCCGGCGGGACGGGTTTCGACGGCGGTCACTAACACCCCAACTGAAGATGAATCCTCGCAGGCGTCCACAGGAACGAAGGGTCCCGAATCGTCCGCTCTGCGCGTACCACGACACCATAGACGTTCCATATATCGCATCCGGCTCCGGGGTCCCCCGGCGAGGCGGAACGCACACCCCCGGGTGAACCGCCCGGGCGACGCCTCCGGAGGCCTCCGGGGAGGTCCGCTAGCCCGTCCTGACCACCGGAGCGGCGCGGAGCCGTGATTCGGGAGAGTCTGGGACAAATCCCTCCCGGCGTTCCCGGTGGGAATCTGCAGGGGGAATTGCCGGTTGTCCCAGCACGGAGGGTGAGCCCCGACCCGGACGGTAGGCTCGCACGCAGAAGCGGGATCTACCCTCCGTGACCGGCACCACCCAGCGTCGGGACCACAGCGCCGTGGCCGACCCGGTCCCCATTCACGGGGTCACTCTTCACAATGGAAGGAGCCCTGAGACAGGGTGAGCACTGCGCCGACGAACGCATTCGAGTGGACCGATCTGGACGAGCGCACGGTTGACACCGCGCGGGTCCTGGCCATGGACGCTGTCCAGAAGGTCGGCAACGGACATCCCGGGACGGCCATGTCGCTGGCCCCGGCCGCGTACCTGATCTTCCAGCGATTCCTGCGCCACGACCCGACGGACCCGTCCTGGGTCGGGCGCGACCGCTTCGTCCTCTCCCCCGGGCACACCAGCCTGACGCTCTACACCCAGCTGTACCTCTCGGGCTACGGCCTGGAGCTGGACGACCTCAAGGCCTTCCGCGTGGCCGGCAGCCGCACCCCGGGCCACCCCGAGCACGGCCACACCGCCGGCGTGGAGACCACCACCGGCCCGCTCGGCCAGGGCATCGCCAACGCGGTCGGCATGGCGATGGCCGCCCGCTACGAGCGCGGCCTGTTCGACCCGGAGACGGCGGCCGGGGAGTCCCCCTTCGACCACACCGTCTGGGCCATCGTCTCCGACGGCGACCTGGAGGAGGGCATCTCCGCCGAGGCCTCCTCGCTGGCCGGCCACCAGAAGCTGGGCAACCTGGTCGCGCTGTACGACGACAACCACATCTCGATCGAGGGCGACACCGAGACGGCCTTCTCCGAGGACGTCCTCAAGCGCTACGAGGCGTACGGCTGGCACGTGCAGCGCGTCACCCCGAAGGCCAACGGCGACATCGACGTCGAGGCCCTCGCCGGCGCGCTGGCCGCCGCCAAGGCCGAGACCGCCCGCCCGTCGCTGATCGCGATGCGCACGATCATCGCCTGGCCGGCCCCGGACGCCCAGAACACCGCCAAGGCGCACGGCTCCGCGCTCGGCGCCGCCGAGATCGCCGCCACCAAGAAGGTCCTGGGCTTCGACCCGGAGAAGACCTTCGAGGTCAGCGACCAGGTCATCGAGCACGCCCGGCTGGTCATCAAGCGCGGCAAGGCCGCCCGCGACCAGTGGCAGCAGGGCTTCGACGCCTGGCGCGCCGCCGACGCGCACCGAGCCGCCGAGTTCGACCGCATCCAGGCCGGCGAGCTGCCCGAGGGCTGGAAGAAGGCCGTCCCGTCCTTCCCGGCCGGCAAGGACGTCGCCACCCGCAAGGCCTCCGGCGAGACCCTCAAGGCGCTCGGCGCGGTGATCCCGGAGCTGTGGGGCGGCTCGGCCGACCTCGCGGAGTCCAACCTCACCACCATCGACGAGGACAGCTCCTTCCTCCCCGAGGGCAACCCGCTGAAGTCGGCGAGCCCGTACGGCCGGACGATCCACTTCGGCATCCGCGAGCACGCCATGGGCTCGACCATGAACGGCATCGCCCTGCACGGCAGGACCCGCGTGTACGGCGGCACCTTCCTGGTCTTCGCCGACTACATGCGCCCGGCCGTCCGCCTGGCCGCGCTGATGAAGCTGCCGGTCACCTACGTCTGGACGCACGACTCGATCGGCCTCGGCGAGGACGGCCCGACCCACCAGCCGGTCGAGCACATGGCCTCGCTGCGCGCCATCCCGGGCCTGGCCATGGTCCGCCCGGCCGACGCCAACGAGACGGCCGTCGCCTGGCGCACCGTCATCGAGCGCCAGACCAGCCACCCCGGCCCGGTCGGCCTCGCGCTGACCCGCCAGAACGTCCCGACCTTCGACCGCGAGGTCTTCGCCTCCGCCGAGGGCACCGCCAAGGGCGCCTACGTGCTGGCCGAGGCCTCCACCGGCGACCCGCAGGTGATCCTGCTGGGCACCGGCTCCGAGGTCCAGCTGGCCGTCCAGGCCCGCGAGGTGCTGGAGGCCGAGGGCATCGCCACCCGCGTGGTCTCGGTCCCGTCCTTCGAGTGGTTCCAGGAGCAGGACCAGGCCTACCGCGACAGCGTGCTGCCGCCGTCGGTCAAGGCCCGCGTCTCGGTCGAGGCCGGCATCGCCCAGGGCTGGCGCGAGCTGGTCGGCGACCACGGCCGGATCGTCTCGCTGGAGCACTTCGGCGCCTCCGCCGACTACAAGGTGCTCTTCGAGGAGTTCGGCATCACCGCCGAGCGCGTGGTGGCCGAGGCCCACAACGCCCTGCGCTCCCTCGAGGCCGTCAACCGCTAGCGGCACCCGGCCGGGGCCGCCGACCGCACATCGGCGCCCCGGCCCTTCGACCACCCCACGAAGCAGAAGAACAAAGGGACTGAAGCACCATGACTGACGCACTGAAGCGCCTCAGCGACGAAGGCGTTGCGATCTGGCTGGACGACCTCAGCCGCAAGCGGCTGAACTCCGGCAACCTGGCCGAACTGGTGCAGAACAAGCACGTGGTGGGCGTGACCACCAACCCGACCATCTTCCAGAAGGCCATCGCCGGCTCCGGGGACGACTCCTACGACGGCCAGCTGCGCGACCTCGCCGTCCGCAAGGTCACCACCGACGAGGCGATCCGCATGATCACCACCTCGGACGTGCGCGACGCGGCCGACGTGCTGCGCCCGGTCTACGACGCCTCCAACGGCCGCGACGGCCGGGTCTCCATCGAGGTCGACCCGCGCCTGGCGCACGAGACCGCCACCACCGTGGCCGAGGCCAAGCAGCTGTGGTGGCTGGTCGACCGCCCGAACGTCTTCATCAAGATCCCCGCCACCAAGGCCGGCCTGCCCGCGATCGCCGAGGTCATCGGCAGGGGCATCAGCGTCAACGTCACGCTGATCTTCTCGCTGGAGCGCTACAAGGCCGTCATCGACGCCTACCTGACCGGCCTGGAGGCCGCCAAGGCCAAGGGTCTGGACCTCTCCCAGATCGAGTCGGTCGCCTCCTTCTTCGTCTCCCGCGTGGACACCGAGATCGACAAGCGCCTGGACAAGATCGGCGGCGAGGCCAGGAACCTGCGCTCCAAGGCCGCGCTGGCCAACGCCCGCCTCGCCTACCAGGCGTACGAGGAGGTCTTCGGCAGCGTCGACGGCAAGACCGCCGGCAGCGCCCGCTGGAGCGCCCTGGAGGCCGCCGGCGCCAAGCCGCAGCGCCCGCTGTGGGCCTCGACCGGCGTCAAGGACCCGGCCCTGCCGGACACCCTGTACGTCACCGAGCTGGTCGCCCCCGGCACCGTCAACACGATGCCCGAGGCCACCCTGGACGCCACCGCCGACCACGGCGTGGTCACCGGCAACACCATCGCCCCCAACTACGCCGACGCCAAGGCCGTGCTGGACGCGATCGCCGCGGCCGGCGTGGACTACGACGACGTCGTCCAGCTGCTGGAGGACGAGGGCGTCGAGAAGTTCGAGCAGTCCTGGAACGAGCTGCTCGACACCGTCACCGCCTCGCTCGCTTCCTTCGCCGACGAGAAGTGACCCCTGCTCACAGCCAGCGCACGAAAGCGGAGCCCATCAAGTGAGCACTGATTTCCCCGAGTTGACACCGGAATCGGACGCGGACGATCTCCCGCCCACCCCCGTCAACCCGCTTCGTGACCCCTCCGACCGACGGCTCCCGCGCATCGCGGGGCCGTCCGGTCTGGTCATCTTCGGGGTCACCGGCGACCTGTCCCGCAAGAAGCTGATGCCGGCCATCTACGACCTGGCCAACCGCGGTCTGCTTCCGCCGGGCTTCTCCCTCGTCGGCTTCGCCCGCCGCGAGTGGGACGACGAGGACTTCGCCAAGGAGGTCCACGACGCCGTCCGGGACCACGCCCGCACCCCGTTCCGGGAGGAGGTCTGGCAGCAGCTCGCCAAGGGCATGCGCTTCGTCCACGGGACCTTCGACGACGACGACGCCTTCGACAAGCTGCGCGAGACCATCGAGGAGCTGGACAAGGCCCAGGGCACCGGCGGCAACTTCGCCTTCTACCTGTCCGTCCCGCCGAAGTTCTTCCCCACCGTCGTCCAGCAGCTCAAGAAGCACGGCCTGGCCGACCCGCCCTCCTCGCCCGCCAACGGGCAGGAGGGGACCGGCAGGACCTCGTGGCGCCGCGCGGTCATCGAGAAGCCCTTCGGCCACGACCTGGAGAGCGCGCAGGAGCTCAACAAGGTCGTCCACGAGGTCTTCCCCCGGGACGAGGTCTTCCGGATCGACCACTACCTGGGCAAGGAGACGGTCCAGAACATCCTGGCGCTGCGCTTCGCCAACCAGATGTTCGAGCCGATCTGGAACCGGTCGTACGTCGACCACGTGCAGATCACCATGGCCGAGGACATCGGCATCGGCGGCCGGGCCGGCTACTACGACGGCATCGGCTCCGCCCGTGACGTGATCCAGAACCACCTGCTCCAGCTGATGGCGCTCACCGCCATCGAGGAGCCGGCGTCCTTCCACCCCAAGGCGCTGGTGGCCGAGAAGCTCAAGGTGCTCAGCGCCGTCAAGCTCCCGGCCGACCTCGGCCGGCACACCGTGCGCGGCCAGTACGCGTCCGGCTGGCAGGGCGGCGAGGAGGTCGTCGGCTACCTGGACGAGGACGGGATCGACCCGGACTCCAAGACCGACACCTACGCGGCCATCAAGCTGGAGATCAACAACCGCCGCTGGGCGGGTGTTCCGTTCTACCTGCGGACCGGCAAGCGCCTGGGCCGCCGGGTCACCGAGATCGCGGTCGTCTTCCAGCGCGCCCCGTACCTGCCGTTCGACTCCTACGCGACCGAGGAGCTGGGGCAGAACGCCCTGGTCATCCGGGTCCAGCCGGACGAGGGCGTCACCGTGCGGTTCGGCTCCAAGGTGCCGGGCACCTCCTTCGAGGTCCGGGACGTGACGATGGACTTCGCCTACGGCGAGTCCTTCACCGAGTCCAGCCCGGAGGCGTACGAGCGGCTCATCCTCGACGTGCTGCTCGGCGACGCCAACCTGTTCCCGCGCCACCAGGAGGTCGAGCTCTCCTGGCAGATCCTCGACCCGATCGAGAAGTACTGGGACACCCACGGCAAGCCCGCCCAGTACGCGGCGGGGACCTGGGGCCCGGTCGAGGCGGACGAGATGCTCGCACGAGACGGCAGGAGCTGGCGCCGGCCATGAAGATCGACCTCACCAACACGACGTCCAGCAAGATCAACGCCGCGCTGATGGAGGCGCGCCGGGCCCGCGGTTCCGGCGCCGCCGGCATGGTGCTCACCCTGGTGATAGTGACCGACGAGGGCAGCGCCTACGACGCCCTCAAGGCCGCCAACGACGCCTCCCGCGAGCACCCGATGCGCACCCTCGCGGTGATCAAGCGCGCCGGGCGCTCGCCCCGGGCCCGCGCCGAGACCCGGCTGGACGCCGAGATCCTGGTCGGCTCGGACGCCGGCTCCGGCGAGACGGTCGTCCTGCGGATGCACGGCGAACTCGCCGCGCACGCCCAGTCGGTGGTCCTGCCGCTGCTGCTGCCGGACGCCCCGACCGTCGTCTGGTGGCCGGACAACGCGCCGCTGCACCCGGCGCAGGACCCGCTGGGCTCGATCGCCCAGCGCCGGATCACCGACGCCGTCACCGCCGAGTCCCCGGTCGGCCAGCTCGCCCAGCGCGCGCAGAGCTACACCCCGGGCGACACCGACCTGGCCTGGACCCGGGTCACCGGCTGGCGCTCGATGCTGGCCGCCGCGCTGGACCAGCGGCCGTCCACGATCGTCTCCGCGGTGGTCGAGGGCGAGTCCTACAACCCCAGCGTCGAGCTGCTCGGCCTCTGGCTGACCAACCGGCTGCACGTGCCGGTCGAGCGGGTCGTCACCAACGGCCCCGGCATCACCGCGGTGCACCTGCGCACCAAGGACGGGGACATCACCCTGGACCGCCCGGACGGCCTGCTGGGCACGCTCTCCATGCCCGGCTCGCCGGACCGCCAGGTGGCGCTCAAGCGGCGCGAGACCTCGGAGCTGATCGCCGAGGAGCTGCGCCGCCTGGACCCGGACGACATCTACGCGACGGCCGTGCGCACGCCCGTCGACCAGCTGCACGAGCCGGCCAACGCCGAGACCGCGGCGGCGGAGCGGGTCGCCCGGGAGGTCGCCGAGGACGCCGTCGAGGAGGCCGCCGAGGCCGCCGTGGCCAACCCGGACCGGGTGACCGCCGGGACGGCGGACCGGAAGCCCGCCCGGAAGGCCGCCGGCAAGCGCGCCGCCAAGGACGACGCATGACCAACGCGACCCCCCAGCTCGTCGTCCACCGGGACAAGGAGCTGATGGCCCAGGCGGCCGCGGCCCGGCTGATCACCCGGATCGTGGACGCCCAGGCCGCCCGCGGCAGCGCCTCGGTGGTGCTCACCGGCGGCCGCAACGGCAACGCCCTGCTGGCCGCGATCGCCGCCTCCCCGGCGCGCGACGCGGTCGACTGGGGCCGACTGGACCTCTGGTGGGGCGACGAGCGCTTCCTGCCCGCCGCCGACCCGGAGCGCAACGCCGTCCAGGCCCGCGCCGAACTGCTGGACGCCGTCCCGCTCGACCCGGCGCGGGTGCACGAGATGCCCGCCTCGGACGGGGTGGACGGCTCGGACGTGGAGGCCGCAGCCGCCCGCTACGCCGAGGAGCTGGCGAAGGCGGCCGGCCCGGGCGACCGGCTCGGCGTCCCGGCCTTCGACGTGCTGCTGCTCGGCGTCGGCCCGGACACCCACGTCGCCTCGCTCTTCCCCGAGCACCCGGGCGTGCGGGAGACCGAGCTGACCGTGGTCGGCGTGCGCGGGGCCCCCAAGCCCCCGCCGACCCGGGTCTCGCTCACCCTCCCGGCGATCCGCACCGCCCGCGAGGTCTGGCTGCTGGCCGCCGGGGAGGACAAGGCGGGCGCGGTCGCGCTGGCGCTGTCCGGCCCGGGCGAGCTCCAGGCGCCCGCCTCCGGCGCGTACGGCCGCAGCCGCACCCTGTGGCTGCTGGACCGCGCCGCCGCGGAGCGGATCCCGCCGCAGCTCTACCCGCCGGCCTCCGCGTAGCCGGCCCGGCGACGCCGAAGGGCGCCACCGTCACTCGACGGTGGCGCCCTTCGTGCTGTTTGCCGTTGCGTTCGGACCGTTGCGCCGGACTCAGATCTCGCCGCGGAGCTTCGCCAGCGCCTCGGCCAGGATCGCCTCGCCGTCGGCGTCGGTGCGCCGCTCACGGACGTAGGCGAGGTGGGTCTTGTAGGGCTCGTTGCGCGAGGGCGCCGGCGGGTTGTGCTGGTCCTGCCCCGCGGGGAAGCCGCAGCGCGGGCAGTCCCAGGTCTCCGGGATCGCCGCTTCGGCGGCGAAGCTGGGACGGGTCTCGTGCTTGTTCGCGCACCAGAAGGAGATCCGGTTGCGCGGGGCGGACTCGCCGCGCTCCGCCTCGCCCATCGGGCCGGCCCCGACCCTGCTGCCACGGATGGCATTGCCACTTGCCACGGTCTGACTCCCTGCGTACTGGTGCGCCGACCCGCCGCGGTGCGCGTCGGTGGCGAAAGTCGTCCTAGTGTAAGCAGGAGTTAAGCATCCGCCACCATCGCCTCCGCACCCGACCGTCCCAGGATAGGCGCTCGGGCGACGGGGCGTCAGGGATACGTCAGACCGAGGTCTTCATCAGCAGGCCGAGGACGATGATGGACGCGAACCATCCCACGCCGACCACGATGGTGATGCGGTCCAGGTTGCGCTCGGCCACCGCCGAACCGCCGCCGGTGGACATCGCGCCACCGCCGAACATGTCCGACAGGCCGCCGCCCTTCCCCTTGTGCAGCAGCACCAGCAGGATCATCAGAAGACTGAAGATGATCAGGGCAATCGAGAACCCGAGAACCACGACGGGACCAACTCTCTCGTATCTTCGGCGAAGGGGCCGGGCCGCGTACGGCGGTCCGGCCCCAAAGCCTACGTTGCTGCGGCGGCGTTAGCCTACTGCCTGCTCACGGTAGCGCACGATCTTGACGAACTCGTCGGCGTCCAGCGAGGCACCGCCGACCAGGCCGCCGTCGATGTCGGGCTTGGCCATCAGACCGGCCGCGCTCGACGACTTCACCGAACCGCCGTACAGCACCCTGACCTTGCCGGCCAGCTCGGCGTCGTACAGCTCGGCGATCCGCTTGCGGATGGCGGCGCAGACCTCCTGCGCGTCCTCCGGGGTGGCCACCTCGCCGGTGCCGATCGCCCAGACCGGCTCGTAGGCGACCACGATCGACTCGGCCTGGTGGGCCGGGACGTCGGCCAGGCCGCCGTCCAGCTGGGCCAGGGTGTACTCGACGTGGGTGCCGGCCTTGCGGATCTCCAGCGGCTCGCCGACGCACAGGATCGGGGTGACCCCGGCCCGGTAGGCGGCCTTCACCTTGGCGTTGACGATCTCCTCGTTCTCGCCGTGGTACTGGCGGCGCTCGGAGTGGCCGATCACCGCGTAGGTGCACTGGAGCTTGGCCAGCATCGGGCCGGAGACCTCGCCGGTGTAGGCCCCGCCGTCGTGCTGCGAGATGTCCTGCGAGCCGTACTTGATCTTCAGCTTGTCGCCGAAGACCAGCGTCTGCACCGAGCGCAGGTCGGTGAACGGCACCAGGACGGCGACCTCGACGGCCTCGTAGTCCTTGTCGGCCAGCGCGAAGGCCAGCTTCTGGGTGTGCTGGATGGCCTCAAGGTGGTTGAGGTTCATCTTCCAGTTGCCCGCCATCAGCGGGAGACGGTCGGTCATGTGTGTCAGTCCTCCAGTGCGGCGAGACCGGGGAGGGTCTTGCCCTCCAGGTACTCGAGGCTGGCGCCGCCGCCGGTCGAAATGTGTCCAAAGGCGTTCTCGTCGAAGCCCAGGATGCGGACGGCCGCGGCGGAGTCGCCGCCGCCGACCACGGTGAACGCGTCGCTGTCGAGCAGGGCCTGCGCGACGGCCTTGGTGCCGTTCGCGTAGTCCGGGTGCTCGAAGACGCCCATCGGGCCGTTCCAGAACACCGTGCCCGCGTCGGCCAGCTTGGCCGCGTACAGCTCGCGGGTCTTCGGGCCGATGTCCAGGCCCTCCTGGTCGGCCGGGATGGCGTCGGCATCGACGGTCGTGGGGTTCGCCGGGGCCTTGGTCTTGAGGTCCGGGAACTCGGCGGAGACCAGGACGTCCGTCGGCAGCACGAACTCGACGCCCCGCTGCTCGGCCCGGGCCAGGTACTCCAGGCAGACCGGGATCTGGTCCGCCTGCAGCAGCGAGATGCCGACCTCGTGGCCCTTGGCCTTGAGGAAGGTGTACGCCATGCCGCCGCCGATCAGGATCCGGTCGGCCTTCTCCAGCAGGTTGTCGATCACGCCGAGCTTGTCGGAGACCTTGGCGCCCCCGAGCACGACGACGTACGGGCGGGCGACGTCCTCGGTGAGCTTCTTCAGCACGCCGACCTCGGTGGCGATCAGGTCGCCGGCGGCGTGCGGCAGCAGGGCCGGCAGGTCGAACACCGAGGCGTGCTTGCGGTGCACGGCGCCGAAGCCGTCGCCCACGTACAGGTCGGCCAGCGCGGCCAGCTGCTCGGCGAAGGCCTTGCGCTCGGCGTCGTCCTTGCTGGTCTCGCCCGCGTTGAAGCGCAGGTTCTCCAGCAGCGCGACCTCGCCGTTCGCCAGCGCGGCGGCGGTGGCGGTGGCGCTGTCGCCGACGGTGTCGGTGGCGAAGGCGACGTCCTTGCCGAGGATCTCGCCGAGGCGCTCGGCCACCGGGGCGAGCGAGAACCGCGACTCCGGCTCGCCCTTGGGGCGGCCGAGGTGCGAGGCGACGACGACCTTCGCACCGGCCGCGGCCAGCTTGGCGATGGTCGGCGCGACGGCGCGGATGCGGCCGTCGTCGGTGATCGTGTCGCCGTCCAGCGGCACGTTCAGGTCGGCGCGCACGAAGACGCGCTTGCCTTCGACACCGGCTTCGATGAGCTCTTCGATGGTCTTCACGGGGATTCGGTTTCTCCTGGGGAGATGGTTGATGCGCAGTGAGGCGGCACGGCGCAGGGGCCGCCTGAGAAGTCCTTGAGCGCGGAACGAGGGCCCGGTCGGCACCGTACGCCGTCCGGGCCCTCGCCCCTACATCACGTCAGCTCCCGCAACGTCAGAGCTGCCCGCCGACGAGGGCGACCAGGTCGACGACGCGGTTCGAGTAGCCCCACTCGTTGTCGTACCAGCCGAGCACCTTGACCTGGTTGCCCTGGACCATGGTGAGCTGGCTGTCGAAGATGCACGAGGCCGGGTCGTTCACGATGTCCGAGGAGACGATCGGGTCCTCGGTGTAGGCCAGGATGCCCTTGAGCGGGCCCTCCTGCGCGGCCTTCTGGAAGGCGGCGTTGACCTCGTCCTTGGTGACCTCGCGCTCCAGGGTGACGACCAGGTCGGTGATGGAGCCGGTCGGGACCGGGACGCGCAGCGAGGTGCCGTCCAGCTTGCCCTTCAGCTCCGGCAGGACCAGGGCGGTCGCCTTGGCGGCGCCGGTCGAGGTCGGGATGATGTTCTGCGAGGCCGCACGAGCACGGCGCAGGTCCTTGTGCGGGAAGTCCAGGGTCACCTGGTCGTTGGTGAACGCGTGGACGGTGGTCATCAGACCCTTGACGATGCCGAAGCTCTCGTTCAGCACCTTCGCCATCGGCGCCACACAGTTGGTGGTGCAGGAGGCGTTGGAGATGATGTGGTGGTTGGCGGCGTCGTACTTCTCGTCGTTGACACCCAGGACGATGGTGACGTCCTCGTCGGTGGCGGGCGCCGAGATGATGACCTTCTTCGCGCCGGCGGCGAGGTGCTTCTTCGCGGCCTCGGCCTTGGTGAAGATGCCGGTGGACTCGACGACGATGTCGGCGCCCAGGGCGGCCCACGGAAGGTTCGCGGGGTCACGCTCGGCGGTCACCTTGAAGGTGTGGCCGTCGACGGTGATGCTGTCCTCGGTGTGCGAGACCTCGGCCTGGAGGGTACCCAGGGTGGTGTCGTACTTGAGCAGGTGAGCCAGGGTCTTCGTGTCGGTGAGGTCGTTGACACCGACGATCTCGATGTCCGCGCCCTGGGCCTTGACCGCGCGGAAGAAGTTGCGGCCGATGCGGCCGAAGCCGTTGATGCCTACCCGGATCGTCACGAACCGATCTCCTCGTTAGGTACGCCGGGCGCGAGGCCCGGCGGGATGAGATTTGGGAAGTCCCCGACCGCCTATGACCCTACCCCTCCGGGGCCTGGGACGGCACATCGCGCCGCCTGGTGAGACCGGGCGTGGCGTGCCCCAAACCCCATTTCAGGCCGTCCGGCCCTGGCCCGCCGGGCAGTTGGTCCCAGGTCAGTGGTCTCTACCAATTCGGGAGTGTCGCGGCTGTCCGGAAACGACCGCGGCCGGCGCCCGGAAGTCCGGGCACCGGCCTGTCGTGATCACGGAGCGTGAGCGTGGGCGTCAGTTCATCGCGTCTCGGTCAGTTCATCGCCATCTCGTCGGTGAGGCTGGCCTCGGTGCTCGGCAGGCCGAGCTCGGAGGCCCGCTTGTCGGCCATCGCCAGCAGGCGGCGGATCCGCCCGGCCACCGCGTCCTTGGTCAGCGGCGGGTCGGCGAGCGCGCCCAGCTCCTCCAGCGAGGCCTGCTTGTGCTGCATCCGCAGCTGACCGGCCGCGGCCAGGTGCTCGGGCACCTCGTCGCCGAGGATCTCCAGCGCGCGGGCCACCCGGGCGCCGGCCGCCACCGCGGCGCGGGCCGAGCGGCGCAGGTTGGCGTCGTCGAAGTTGGCCAGCCGGTTGGCGGTGGCACGCACCTCGCGCCGCATCCGGCGCTCCTCCCAGGCGAGCACCGACTCGTGCGCGCCGAGCCGGGTCAGCAGGGCGCCGATCGCGTCGCCGTCGCGGATCACCACCCGGTCGACGCCGCGCACCTCGCGGGCCTTGGCCGGGATGCCGAGCCGGCGGGCGGCGCCGACCAGGGCGAGGGCGGCCTCCGAGCCGGGGCAGGTGATCTCCAGCGAGGAGGAGCGGCCCGGCTCGGTGAGCGAGCCGTGCGCCAGGAAGGCCCCGCGCCAGGCCGCCTCGGCATCGCAGGTGGCCCCGGAGACGACCGCCGGGGGCAGTCCCCGGATCGGACGGCCGCGGCCGTCCACGAGCCCGGTCTGGCGCGCCAGCAGCTCGCCGTCCTTGACCACCCGGACCACGAAGCGGCTGCCCCGGCGCAGTCCGCCGGGGGCCATCACCACCAGGTCCGAGGAGTGCCCGAAGATCTCCAGCAGGTCCTTGCGCAGCCGCCGTGCCGCCGCTCCGGTGTCCAGCTCCGCCTCGATCACGATGCGGCCGCTCACGATGTGCAGCCCGCCCGCGAACCGCAGGATCGCCGACACCTCCGCCTTGCGACAGCAGGCCCGGGTGACCGGGAGCCGGCTGATCTCGTCCTTCACCGCTGGAGTCATCGCCATGGCCCGATCCTTCCATGTGTCCGGAAAATCCGGTCGTACGCTGCCGCCAACAGCTCGGGGTCGTGTCGCGGCGTCCCGTCGGCGCGGGCCACCGAGCCGAGCACCAGAGCCGCTCCCATCCGTTCGGCGGCCTTCTCCAGTCCGTCCAGGTCGGCCTGGCCGAAGGCCCCGCCGGTGACGGCGCGCTCGTCCACCAGGATCGCATCCACGGCGAGGTCCGGAGCGTGGTCGGCGATGACCTCCAGGTGACGCTGCGGCGTGAAGCCCTCGGTCTCCCCCGGCTGGGGGGCCAGGTTCAGGGTGAGCAGGCGGCGGGCGCGGGTCTCGGTGAGCGCCGCGGCCAGCTCGGGCACCAGCAGGTGCGGCAGCACGCTGGTGAACCAGGAGCCGGGGCCGAGCACCACCCAGTCCGCCTCCCGGACGGCGGTGACCGCCTCCGGGACGGCGGGCGGCTCGTCCGGCAGCAGCCGGATCGACTGCACGGTGCCAGGGGTCACCGCGACGTCGGCCTGGCCGCGCACGGCCGTGACCTCGCCGGGCCGCAGCGGGTCGTGGCCGCGGACCGTCGCCTCGATGTCCAGCGGCACCGCCGACATCGGCAGCACCCGGCCCTGCACGTTGAGCAGCCGGCCGACCCAGTCCAGTGCCGCCACCGGGTCGCCCAGCTTCTCCCAGAGCGCGACGATCAGCAGGTTGCCCACCGCGTGGCCGCCGAGCTCGCCGTTGCCGGTGAAGCGCTGCTGGATCACCTCGGACCAGGTGCGGCCCCAGTCGTCGTCCCCGCACAGCGCGGCCAGCGCCTTGCGCAGGTCGCCCGGGGGCAGCACGCCCAGTTCCTCGCGCAGCCGGCCGCTGGAGCCGCCGTCGTCGGCGACGGTGACCACGGCGGTGAGGTCGCTGGTGAGCCGGCGCAGCGCCGACAGCGAGGCCGACAGGCCCTGCCCGCCGCCGAGCGCGGTGATCCTGGGCGCCGGATTGGCGCGGGCGGGACTGCTGCGCGGACGGCCCGGCGCCGTGGGCCGGGCCGGGCTGCCCGCCCGGTCACCGGTCCTGCTCTGCGGCTGTCGCCCGGGCACGTATCCCGCCACACTCACCTCGCGTTCCTCGGCCCGCCGACCGCTCCGCCGGCGGGCCCGGCAGGGAGGCGGCGGTTACTCCCGTCCCATGTCACGGTGGACGAGCACCGTCTCGACTCCGTCGGCGATGAGACGCTTGGTCAGACGCTCGGACATGGCGACGCTGCGGTGCTTGCCACCGGTGCAGCCTACGGCAAGCGTCATGTAGCGCTTCCCCTCGCGGCGGTATCCCTCGGTGATGATGCGCAGGAGCTGGGCGTAACCGTCCAGGAACTCGTTGGCTCCGGGCTGCTGGAAGACGTAGTCGGCGACGTCCGCGTCGGTGCCGG
The DNA here is from genome assembly GCF_042724755.1 of Kitasatospora sp. NPDC127067. Lineage (NCBI taxonomy): Bacteria > Bacillati > Actinomycetota > Actinomycetes > Kitasatosporales > Streptomycetaceae > Kitasatospora > Kitasatospora sp. NPDC127067. Next base: position 28,647 of record NZ_JBHXEM010000091.1, read on the forward strand.
TGCGGGCCCGCAGTTCGGGCACCCAGTGCGGGTTGGGCAGGAAGCGGCAGTCCACCACGAGGTCGGCGTCGACCGGCAGGCCGTACTTGAATCCGAAGGACATCACGGTGGCGCGCAGCTCGGGCTCGTCGTGGTCGGCGAACTGGGCGTCCAGCTTGGCGCGCAGCTGGTGCACGTTGAGGTTGGAGGTGTCGATCACCAGGTCGGCCTCGCCGCGCAGGTCGCGCAGCAGGTCGCGCTCCTGGGCGATGCCGTCCACGATCCGGCCGTCGGCCTGCAGCGGGTGCGGGCGGCGGACGCTCTCGAAGCGGCGCACCAGCGCCTCGTCGGAGGAGTCCAGGAAGACGACCCGGAGCCGGACCCCGCGCTTCTCCAGCTCGTCCAGCGAGGTGAGCAGGTCGTCGAAGAACTGCCGGCCGCGGACGTCCACGACCACGCCGATCCTGGCGACGTTGCCCTGGGAGCGCGCGCCCAGGTCGACCATGGTCGGAATCAGGGCCGGCGGCAGGTTGTCCACCACGAACCAGCCGAGGTCCTCCAGGCACTTGGCCGCGGTGGAGCGGCCGGCTCCGGACATCCCGGAGATGATCACCAGCTCCGGCGCGTTCTCGGCCACGTCTGACACGGTCACTTCGGTTCCCCGCTCTCGGTCTTTCTGCTGGGGAGAACGCGTACGGCTCGGCCGCCCTTCCCCGGCCCGGGCAGGCGGGCGGGGCCGGGGCACACCGGCTGACGGGCGGCGTCGGCCGTCATGGCGTCTCCTGGGATGGTGCGGTCTGGGGTGCTGCTGCCACCGGCTCGGCGGCCTGCTCGGCCCCGTCCTCGATGATCTCGCCGGTCGCGGTGTTGACCGCGGGTGCGACGGGTGTACGGGACGACAACGCCTCCGCAACAGTCTGCGCGGTGCGGCGTCCGATGCCGGGTACCTCGCAGAGCTCGTCCACGGTGGCGGCCCGGAGCTTCTTCAGCGAGCCGAAGTGCTTGAGCAGCGCCCGGCGGCGAGTCTCGCCGAGGCCCGGGACGGAGTCCAGTTCCCCAGCGGTGAGTCGCTTGGAACGCTTGTTGCGCTGATAGCTGATCGCGAAGCGGTGCGCCTCGTCGCGGACCCGCTGGAGCAGGTAGAGGCCCTCGCTGGAGCGGGGCAGCACCACCGGGTCGTCCTCGCCGGGCAGCCAGACCTCCTCCAGGCGCTTGGCCAGGCCGCACAGCGCGACGTCGTCGATGCCGAGCTCGTCCAGGGCGCGCTTGGCGGCGGCGACCTGCGGCTGCCCGCCGTCGACGACCAGCAGCTGCGGCGGGTAGGCGAAGCGCTTGGGGCGGCCGTCCTCGTCCCGGGTGCCGCCGGTGCCGGTGTCCGGGTCGGTGCCGCCGCCCGGGTCGGTACCGGTGTCGTCCTCCTCCGGGACGGCCCACTCGCCGGTCCGCTCGCGCTCCTGGAGGTAACGGCGGAAGCGCCGGCCGATCACCTCGTGCATCGAGCGGACGTCGTCCTGGCCCTCGAAGCCCTTGATCTGGAACCGGCGGTACTCGCTCTTGCGGGCCAGGCCGTCCTCGAAGACGACCATGGAGGCGACCACGTCCTCGCCCTGGAGGTGGGAGATGTCGTAGCACTCGATGCGCAGCGGGACGGAGTCCAGCTCCAGCGCGTCGGCGATCTCCTGGAGGGCGCGGCTGCGGGTGGTGAGGTCGGAGGCGCGCTTGGTCTTGTGCAGTGCGAGCGCCTGCTGGGCGTTGCGCTGCACGGTGGCCATCAGGTCCTTCTTGTCGCCGCGCTGGGGGACGCGCAGGTCGACCTGGCTGCCGCGCAGGCCGCTCAGCCACTCGCGGACCGGCTCCGCCGGGGCGGGCAGGGCGGGGACGAGCACCTCGCGGGGGACGGACTCGCCGCCGCCGTAGAGCTGCTGGAGGGCGTGCTCGACCAGGCCGGCGGTGTCGACGTCCTCGACCTTGTCGGTGACCCAGCCGCGCTGGCCGCGCACCCGGCCGCCGCGGACGTGGAAGATCTGCACGGCGGCTTCGAGCTCGTCCTCGGCGAGGGCCAGCAGGTCGGCGTCGGTGGCGTCGGCGAGCACGATGGCGTTCTTCTCCATCGCGCGCTTGAGGGCGCCGATGTCGTCCCGCAGCCGGGCCGCCTTCTCGTACTCCAGTTCCTCGGCGGCCTCCTGCATCTGTTCTTCCAGCCGGCGCAGGTAGTTGCCGGTGCGCCCGGCCATGAAGTCGCAGAAGTCCTCGGCCAGCGCGCGGTGTTCGTCCGCCGAGACCTTGCCGACGCAGGGCGCGGCGCACTTGCCGATGTAGCCGAGCAGGCAGGGCCGGCCGACCTGGCGGGCGCGCTTGAAGACGCCGTTGGAGCAGGTGCGGACGGGGAAGACGCGCAGCAGCAGGTCGACCGTCTCGCGGATCGCCCAGGCGTGCCCGTACGGGCCGAAGTAGCGCACGCCCTTCTTGTGCGCCCCGCGCATCACCTGGACCCGCGGGTACTCCTCGTCGAGGGTGATGGCGAGTTCCGGATAGCTCTTGTCGTCGCGGTACTTGACGTTGAACCGCGGGTCGAACTCCTTGATCCAGGAGTACTCCAGCTGGAGCGCCTCGACCTCGGTGCCGACCACGGTCCACTCCACCGAGGCGGCGGTGGTGACCATCGTCGCGGTGCGCGGGTGCAGACCGGCCAGGTCCTGGAAGTAGGACGACAGGCGCGGCCGCAGGCTCTTGGCCTTCCCGACGTAGATGACCCGGCCGTGGGCGTCGCGGAACCGGTAGACGCCGGGGGAGGTCGGGATCGCACCGGGCGCGGGGCGGTAGGTGCTCGGGTCAGCCATGGGTCCACCGTACCGAGTGGGGCCGGGGCCGCGGGGCGGAGATCGTCGGGGAGGACCGTGGCGGTCGGAAGGCGGTCAACTGGGTCAGCTCGGGGTCACCTTGAGGTTGCCGCCCTCGACCGTGACGGTGTAGGCGGGCAGCGGGGAGGGGGCCGGTCCGTCCTGCACGGCGCCGTCGGCGATGGCGAAGCGGCTGCCGTGGCAGGGGCACTGGATCTGGTTGTTCTTCACCTGGTCCACGAGGCAGCCGGCGTGGGTGCACCGGGCGTTGAACGCCTTGTACTGGCCTGCGGTGGGCTGGGTCACCACGATCTTCTGCTCGCGGTAGACCTTGCCGCCGCCCTCCGGCACGGCCGAGGCCGGGCCGAGGTCGACCGGGCCCTTGGGGGCACTGTTGCCGGAGGAGGCGGAGGAGCTGCACCCGGTGACCGCCACGGTGCCGCCGGCCGCCAGGACGGCCGCGGCCCCGCAGAGCAGGGTGCGGCGGGAGGCGGTGGGGCTGGTCTCGGGGGCCTCGGACATCGGTGTGCTCCTACGGTTGCTGCTGCGGCGAGGGACCACGGAATTCTATGCCGCGCCAACCCGCCGCTCCCGGGCCACCCGGGGTGCGGGCGGTGGGGAGCGGCGGGGTGGACGGACGGGGCTACTTCTTCGCGGCGGCCGCGCGCTTGCGCGGCGCCCTCTTCGCCGGGGCGGCGACCGGGGCGTCCGTGAAGTCGGCCGGCAGGATGTCCCGCAGGAACTTGCCGGTGTGGCTCTCCGGGACGGCGGCGATCTGCTCCGGGGTGCCCTCGGCGACCACCGTGCCGCCGCCGGAGCCGCCCTCGGGGCCCATGTCGACGACCCAGTCGGCGGTCTTGATCACATCGAGGTTGTGCTCGATGACGATCACCGTGTTGCCCTTGTCCACCAGCCCGCTGAGCACCTTGATCAGCTTGCTGATGTCCTCGAAGTGCAGGCCGGTGGTGGGCTCGTCCAGCACGTAGACCGTCCGCCCGGTGGAGCGCTTCTGGAGCTCCGAGGCGAGCTTGACGCGCTGCGCCTCACCGCCGGAGAGGGTGGGCGCGGACTGGCCGAGCCGGACGTAGCCGAGGCCGACGTCGTTGAGCGTGCGCAGGTGCCGGGCGATCGCCGGGACGGCCTCGAAGAAGTCCAGGGCCTCCTCGATCGGCATGTCCAGCACCTCGGCGATGGACCTGCCCTTGTAGTGGACCTCCAGCGTCTCCCGGTTGTACCGGGCGCCGTGGCAGACCTCGCACGGCACGTAGACGTCCGGCAGGAAGTTCATCTCGATCTTGATGGTGCCGTCGCCCGAGCAGTTCTCGCAGCGGCCGCCCTTGACGTTGAAGGAGAACCGGCCGGGCAGGTAGCCACGGACCTTGGCCTCCTGCGTCTCCGCGAAGAGCCGGCGGACGTGGTCGAACACGCCGGTGTAGGTGGCCGGGTTGGAGCGCGGGGTGCGGCCGATCGGCGACTGGTCGACGTGCACCACCTTGTCCACCTGGTCGGTGCCGGTGATCCGGGTGTGCCGGCCGGGCACGCTGCGGGCGCCGTTCAGCTCCCGTGCGAGGTGGGTGTACAGGATGTCGTTGACCAGCGTCGACTTGCCGGAGCCGGAGACGCCGGTGATCGCGGTGAAGGTGCCCAGCGGGAAGCCGACCGTGACGTCCTTGAGGTTGTGCTCGCGGGCGCCGTGGACGGTCAGCTGGCGCTTCTTGTCCCGCTCGCGGCGGGAGGCCGGGATCGGGATGGACCGCTTGCCGGAGAGGTACTGGCCGGTCAGCGACTCCTTGTTGGTGAGCAGCTGCTTCAGCGAGCCGGAGTGCACCACCTTGCCGCCGTGCTCGCCGGCGCCCGGGCCGATGTCGACCACCCAGTCCGCGGTCTTGATGGTGTCCTCGTCGTGCTCGACGACGATCAGGGTGTTGCCGATGTCGCGCAGCCGCACCAGCGTCTCGATCAGCCGGTGGTTGTCCCGCTGGTGCAGGCCGATGGACGGCTCGTCCAGCACGTACAGCACGCCGACCAGGCCGGAGCCGATCTGGGTGGCCAGCCGGATGCGCTGGGCCTCGCCGCCGGACAGGGTGCCGGCCGCGCGGTCGAGCGAGAGGTAGTCCAGGCCGACGTCGACCAGGAAGCGCAGCCGCTCGTTGACCTCCTTGAGGACCCGCTCGGCGATCTGCTTGTCCCGGGCGTTCAGCTTCATCGCGCCCAGGAACTCGGAGCAGTCGCTGATCGACATCGAGGAGACGTCGGCGATCGACCTGCCCTCGACGGTGACCGCGAGCACCACCGGCTTGAGCCGGGTTCCCTGGCAGGTCGGGCAGGGCACCTCGCGCATGTAGCCCTCGAAGCGCTCGCGGCTGCTGTCGCTCTCCGCCTCGGTGTGCCGGCGCTGGATGAACGGGATCGCGCCCTCGAAGCCGGTGCTGTACGAGCGCTCCCGGCCGAAGCGGTTGCGGTAGCGGACCTCCACCTGGTGCTTGTGCCCGTACAGCAGCGCCTTCCTGGCCCGGGCGGGCAGCCCGGCCCAGGGGATGTCGGTGCGGAAGCCGAGCTCCCCGGCGAGCGCGTCGATCAGGCGCTGGAAGTACTCCTTGGCGTGCCCGGCCGACCACGGGTGGATCGCGCCCTCGTCCAGCGAGCGCTCGACGTCGGGCACGACCAGCTCCGGGTCGACCTCCATCCGGTTGCCCAGGCCCGAGCAGTCCGGGCAGGCGCCGAACGGCGAGTTGAAGGAGAACGAGCGCGGCTCCAGCTCCTCGAACGACACGTCGTCGTACGGGCAGTAGAGGTGCTCGGAGTACATCCGCTCGCGCTCCGGGTCGTCCTCGGGGAGGTCGACGAAGTCGAGCACGACCATGCCGCCGGACAGGCGCAGGGCCGTCTCCACCGAGTCGGTGAGCCGCCGCTTGGCGCTGTCCTTGACGGTCAGGCGGTCGATCACCACCTCGATGGTGTGCTTCTCCTGCTTCTTGAGCTTCGGCGGCTCGGCGAGCTGGATCGTCCCGCCGTCGACGCGGGCGCGGGAGTAGCCCTTGGACTGGAGGTCGGCGAAGAGGTCGACGAACTCGCCCTTGCGCTCGCGCACCACCGGGCTCAGCACCTGGAAGCGGGTGCCCTCGGCGAGCTCCAGCACCTTGTCCACGATCGCCTGCGGCGACTGCTTCGCGATCGGCCGGCCGCAGTGCGGACAGTGCGGCTTGCCGATCCGGGCGAACAGCAGGCGCAGGTAGTCGTAGACCTCGGTGATGGTGCCGACGGTCGAACGGGGGTTGCGGTTGGTGGACTTCTGGTCGATCGAGACGGCCGGGGAGAGGCCCTCGATGAAGTCCACGTCGGGCTTGTCCATCTGCCCGAGGAACTGGCGGGCGTAGGAGGACAGCGACTCGACGTAGCGGCGCTGGCCCTCGGCGAAGATCGTGTCGAAGGCGAGCGAGGACTTGCCGGAGCCGGAGAGGCCCGTGAAGACGATGAGGGAGTCGCGGGGCAGGTCGAGCGAGACGTTCTTGAGGTTGTGCTCGCGAGCACCGCGGACGATGAGGCGGTCGGCCACTGCTTCTGGCGCCTTTCTCCGGGGCGAGAGGGCTTGCGGTGAGTATCTGTACTTCTTCCAGGATGCGGCAGCCAGCCTATAGCTCAGACGTTCGAATATCGACTCTGTCCAGCGGAGACCACCCGAACGAGTGAGGGCCACCCCGGGACCGTCCGTACCCGCACGGCGCGCATAGCCGAAAACCCCCTGCTCAGAGCCCGGATCCGGCGGTAGCGTCACCTGGTCAACGAGCGAAGCCCCCGCGGGCAACGCACCCTCTCGTCACAGAAGGCGGATTCGATGACCGACCCGCAGCCGACCGACCCGCACTCCGCCGCCGCGGCCGCCGCCCGGCACCTGGCCGGGGTCGAGGAGAGCACCCGGCACCTGCTGCACACCGCGGCCGAGCTGAAGCCCGAGGCCCTCGCCGAGCCCTCCGCGCTGCCCGGCTGGACCCGCGGCCACGTGCTGGCCCACCTCGCCCGCAACGCCGACTCCCTGGTCAACCTGCTGACCGGCGCCCGCACCGGCACCGACGTCCCCCAGTACGCCAGCAACGAGGCCCGCGACCAGGAGATCGAGCGCGACGCGCCGCGCCCGCTGGAGGTCCAGCTCGCCGACCTGCGGGAGTCCCACGAGCGCTTCCTGGCCGCCGCCGCGCTGATGGACCCCGAGGCCTGGGCCGTCGGGGTCAGGCACCGCTCCGGCTACGTCTTCCCGGCCTTCGACATCCCCGGCAAGCGCGTGGTCGAGCTGGAGTTCCACCACGTCGACCTGGACGGCGGCTACACCCCGGCGCACTGGCCGCAGGAGTTCGCGGTCACCCGGTTCCGCGGACTCGCCGAGGGGCTGGCAGGGGAGGCCGGCCTGCCCGCTGTGGAGCTGGTCGCCGACGACACCGAGGACCGCGCCGTGATCGGCACCGGTACCCCGGCCCTGACCGTCGAGGGCCCGGTCCGCGCGCTGACCGCGTGGCTCTCCGGCCGCTCCACCGGCGACGGCCTGCGCCACACCCCCGGCACCGCCCTCCCCCGGCTTCCCCCGATGGGCTGACGGCGCGAGGATGATCCCAGGAGCCACTGGAGAGGGAGCGAACGGATGACGTACCACGGAGCGGTCAAGGTCGGCGGAGCGCCGGACGTGCGGGAGCTGGCCCACCTGATCATCACCAAGGTCGCCGTCGGCCCGTACGACAACAACGCCTACCTGCTGCGCTGCCGGGCCACCGACGAACAGCTCCTGATCGACGCGGCCGCCGACGCGCCGGTGCTGCTGGAGACCGTCGGGGACGACCTCGAAACGGTGGTCACCACCCACCGGCACCACGACCACTGGGGCGCGCTGGCCGAGGTGGTCGCCACCACCGGCGCCCGGACGGCCGCCGGCGAGCACGACGCCGAGGGCATCGACGTCCCCACCGAGCTGCTGCTCGCGGACGGTGCCGGGCTGCGGGTCGGCGAGGTCGAGCTCACCGTCCGCCACCTGGTCGGCCACACCCCCGGCGCGATCGTGCTGGTCTACGACGACCCCCAGGGCCACCCGCACGTCTTCACCGGCGACTGCCTCTTCCCCGGCGGCGTGGGCAACACCTGGGGCGACCCGGAGGCCTTCCGGACGCTCTACCGCGACGTCACCGAGAAGATCTTCGACGTCCTCCCCGACGAGTCCTGGGTCTACCCCGGCCACGGCAACGACACCACCCTGGGGGCCGAGCGCCCGCACCTCGACGAGTGGCGCGAGCGCGGCTGGTAGCCCCGCGCCGCCCCCGCCGAACGGCCGAGGCCCCCGCGACCGGAAGCGGTC